>NZ_JBHJQI010000031.1:0-70436 GCF_042262805.1 Streptomyces sp. NPDC056361 | reverse complement strand
TCCCCCGGTGGCCGGCCAGCCGGCCTGCGGCGCGCCGCCCGCGGGCTGGGCGCCGCTCACCGGGGTACCTCCCGTGTCCGGTGCGGCGGACGAGTTCCGTCGGGAGGATGACGGCCGCCGGCTCCTCGCCCGCTATGCGGGCCAGGAGGGTGCGGACCATCTCGGTGCTGATCCGGTCCCAGGGCTGGCGGATGGTGGTCAGCGAGGGGCGCGACGAGAGGGCGGCCGGGGAGTCGTCGAAGCCGCCGACGGCGATGTCCTCGGGGACGCACCGGCCGGCGCGGGCGAGGGTGTCGAGGACGCCCTGCGCCATGAGGTCGGAGGCGACGAAGACGGCGTCGATGTCCGGGGCGCGCTCCAGGAGGGCGCGGGCCGCGTCCTCGCCGCTGGCGCGGCTGTAGTCCCCGGCGGCGACGAGGGTCTCGTCGACGGGCAGGCCGACCTCGGCGAGGGTCTCGCGGTAGCCGGCGAGGCGCTCGACGCCGCCGGGCGTGTCGAGGGGGCCGGTGACGGTGGCGATCCGGCGCCGTCCGGAGGCGTACAGGTGGCGGACCATGTCGCGGGCGCCGTCGCGGTCGTCGGCGGCGACGTAGCCGATCTTGGCGGTCTGGCCGAGCGGTTTGCCGCAGGCGACGACGGGGACGCCGGCCTCGTGCAGCCGGGCCACCACGGGGTCGCCGGAGTGGCTGGAGACGAGGAGGACGCCGTCGACGTGGCCGGCCTCGATGTAGCGGAGGTTGCGGCGGCGCTCGTCCTCGGTGCCCGCGATCATCAGGAGGAGCGGGATGTCCCGGGCGGCGAGGGCCTGGGTGCAGGCCCGGAGGAGGACGTTGAAGTTGGGGTCCTCGAAGAACCGCTCCTGGGGCTCGGTCAGGAGGAAGGCGACCGAGTCGGACTTGCCGGTGATCAGTGAGCGGGCGTGCCGGTTGACGACGTATCCCGTTCTTCGGATCGCGGCGTCGACGGCCGCCTTGGCGGTCGGGCTGACGTAGTGGCCGCCGTTGAGGACACGGGAGACGGTGCCGCGCGAGACTCCTGCCTCGCGGGCCACGTCGTGGATGGTCGCCGGTCGGCGCCTTCCCGCTGGTGTGCTCATGCTGTGTGTTTCCCCTCGATCCCCTGTGCTCAGGACTTTACGGCGCCGGAGAGCAGATCGAGGCTCCAGAAGCGCTGGATGACGAGGAAGAGTGCGATGAGCGGGACGACGGCGAGGAGGGCCCCGGTGATGACGAGGGTGTACAGGGCGGGCTGGCTCGCGCCCTGCTTGAGGAGCGTGAACAGGCCCACCGTCATGGGGAACTTCTCGTCGTCGCCGAGCATGATGAACGGCAGCAGGAAGTTGTTCCAGATGGCGACGAACTGGAAGAGGAAGACCGTCACCAGGCCCGGGGACATCATGGGGACGGCGATCCTCAGGAAGATCCGCCATTCGCCGGCGCCGTCCATGCGCCCGGCCTCGACCAGTTCCATGGGGATGGCGGCCTCGGCGTAGATGCGGCCGAGGTAGACGCCGTACGGGGAGAGGATCAGCGGCAGCAGCACCGACGCGTAGGAGTCGGTGAGGTCGGCCTCGGCCATCAGCAGGTACTGCGGGATGGCGAGGATGACGGGCGGCATGAGGACGCCGGTGAGGATCACGTTGAAGAACGTCTCGCGGCCGGGGAAGCGGTACATCGCGAAGGCGTAGCCGGCGAACGCGGAGACGACGGTGGAGAGGACGGCGCCGAGGCCGGCGTAGAAGACGGAGTTGGCCATCCACCGCCAGTAGATGCCGTCGCGGTACGCGTTCAGGTCGGCGACGTTGTCGGCGAGGCCGTCGCCGGGCAGGAACGTGAAGGTGGAGAAGAGGTCCTGGCCCGACTTGGTGGCGGCGACCACGACCCAGGCGACGGGCAGCAGGCAGTACAGCGCGCCGAGGACGAGGGCGGCCGTGGGCAGCAGGGCTGTGCGGCGGGGGCCGGGGGTCCGCCCGGCCGGGGCGGCGGGCGGGCCCTGGGCGGTGCCGGGGGTGGTGCCGGCGGCCGGGGCCGTCGCGCGGCGGGAGGGGGAGGCGAGCCCGGTCATCGGCCTGCTCCTTGCGTGGTGCGGCGGTTGGACACCCTCAGGAGGGCGAAGGAGAGCGCGAAGGTCGCGAGGGCGAGCACGACGGCGGTGGCCGAGGCGGCGTGGATGTTCCCGCCGGTGAAGGCGTCGCTGTAGACCTTCATCAGCGGGCTCCAGTCGGAGGGGATGCCGTTGGTGAGCGGCTTGAGCGTCATGGGCTCGTTGAAGACCTGGAGGGTCGCGATGATCGAGAAGAAGAAGGTGAGCACCAGCGAGGGCGCCACCATCGGGATCTTGATCCGGAGCGCGATCTGGAGTTCCGAGCAGCCGTCGAGCTTCGCCGCCTCGTAGACCTCGGCGGGCAGCGAGCGCAGCGCCGTGTAGATGACGATCATGTTGAAGCCGGTGCCGCCCCAGACGGCGATGTTGGACATCGCGAGGTAGAGCGGGCCGCCGTCCATGAGGTCGGGCTGCGGCAGCCCGAACCTGTCGAGGAGGTAGTGGAAGGGGCTGACGGCCGGGAGGTAGAGGAAGCCCCACAGGACGGCCGCGATGACGCCGGGGACGGCGTACGGCAGGAAGATCGCGAGGCGGGCGAAGGAGCGGGCCCGGACGCGCTCCGAGTCGAGCAGGAGCGCGAAGAGCAGGGCGAGGCTGAGCATGACCGGGACGACGACGGCGCCGTACCCGAGGACGCGCAGGGCGCTGTGCAGGAACGCGGAGTCGGTGAGGGCGGAGGTGTAGTTCTCCAGCCCGGCCCACACCTCGCTCCTGGCGCCCTTGCCGAGGCCGAGACCCTTGATCTCGACCTTGTGGAAGCTGAGCCAGACGGCGTAGCCGATGGGCAGCGCGAAGAAGAGGGCGAAGAGGACGGCGGCGGGGAGGAGGAAGCCGTACGGGGCCGCCTTGACCCCGTACGACCGGCGCACGCCCTGGGAGGGCTGCGTCACTTGGCTTCTCCCAGGAGGCCCGGGCCGTCAGGCCGGGGAGGAATGGGGACTTGAGGCGGAACCGCGTAGGGGCGGAGTCTGCTGCGCATCTGCGATGACCTGCACTTTCTTCCGTTGTCAGTGGTGGCCGTTAGGTTGATCTGCATGACGACGGCGCTGGGGGCGGACGGAGGTGGTCACGCTCGGTACACGTACCGGCTGCGGGTGTCGTCCACCGCGCATACAGCTCTCGAGGGTGAGTGAGCGCGGTGTCGATGGGTGTGGAACGAGTGCGTGGCCATGTCACGCAAGGTCCACTCCCTCAACCGGACGGTGGTGGAAAAGACGACCTGCGGTCCGGCGCAACTGGACAAGCTGCTGACCGAAGCTCGCCGGTCGATGGCCTGGCTGCGGGAGGGTTCCTCGGTTCCTCAGCAGCAGACCATCCGGGACTTCGCGAAGTCCCGCGCCAAGTCGTTGAAGGATGTCAAAGCAGGACTGCCGGTGCGGCGGCGGGCCGGGATGCCCCGTATGAAGCGGAAGCGCGAGGCGTTGCCGTCGCTGAACTACACCGTGCGGGGCTTCCGTCTCAAGGACGGCCGTCTGAACCTGGCCGGAGGAATCGTCCTCGCGGTCGTGTGGTCGCGTGACCTTCCGGCCGTCCCGACATCGGTGCGGGTGTACCGCGACAGCCTCGGCCACTGGTACGCCTCGTTCGTCGTGACCGTCCGGGCCGATCCGCTGCCTGCCACGGGCCGGGTGATCGGCATCGACTGGGGTGTACGCGAGACCGCCACGACGACGAGTGACGCTCACGACCTGCCCCACCCCGAGCACGGCCGTGCGGCGGCGCAGAAACTGGCGCGCTACCAGCGGATGACGGCCAGGCGTGCCACCCCGAAGAACCGTCCCGACACCGCCGGGTACCGCAAGGCCCGTAAGGCGACTGCGAAGGCGTACAAGAAGATCAGCCGACAACGGCAGGACACGGCCCGCAAGTGGGCCAAGCGCGTCGTCCGTGACCATGACGCCCTCGCCGTGGAGGACTTCCGGCCGAAGTTCCTCGCCCGGTCCACCATGGCGCGGAAGGCTGCCGACGCCGCCATCACCGCGACCAAGACGGTGCTGGTCGAGATGGCACGAAAGCACGGCCGGACCGTTCATCTGGTCCACCCCGCGCACACCACCATGGAGTGCGCACGGTGCGGAGCGAGAGCCAAGCACGCACTTCCCCTTTCCGAGAGAACCTTCACGTGCACCGTGTGCGGGGCGGTGTCCCCCAGGGACAAGAACTCCGCACTCGTGATGCTCGTCCGGGCTGGTCTCAACCCGGCTGGTGTCGATCTTGTAAGACCTGCCACCTGCTAGGTGGCAGGCGAAGTGAGTCAGGAATTCCCCTCTTTCACGAGGGGAAGGAGTCAATTGGCGACCTCGAAGCCCTGCTTCTTCAGGTCCGCGACGGTGGTGGTCTGCAGGGCGGTGAGGGCCGTGTCGAAGCCGGACCTGGCCTTGGCGGCCTTGCCGAACTCGTCCTTGAAGGCGGTGTAGGCGACGTTCACGTTGGGGCCCCAGGCGGCCGGGGCGGTGGTCTTCGCTATCTCGGCGGCGCGGGTGTAGAAGTCGGGCTGGTTGGCGAAGTAGTCGGGGGCCTTGGCGAGGGCGCCGCTGGTCTGGGCCGCGGTGGCGGCCGGGTAGATGCCGCTCTCCTTGACGAGGGCGGCGAGGGCCTTCGGGTCGGTGTTCAGCCAGACGGCGAACGCGGCGGCGGCCTCCTTGTGCTTCGAGTCGGAGGTGACGGCGGTGGAGGAGCCGCCCCAGCTGCCGGTGGTGTTCTCGCCCGCGGTCCACTGCGGGAGCGGGGCCATGGCCCACTTGCCCTTGCCGTCGGGGGCGGCGGTGGTGAGGGTGCCGGGGGCCCAGACGGCACTGACCCAGGCGAGCTGGTCGCCGGAGTTCATGGCCTTGTTCCAGGCGGGGGTGTACATGGGCTGGTTGTCGACGGCGCCTTCGGCGACCAGGCCGCCCCAGAAGTCGGTGACCTTCCGGGTGGCGGCGTCGTCGATGCCGACCTTCCAGGTGTCGCCCTCGAAGCTCCACCACGTGGCGCCGGCCTGCTGGGCGAGGCCGGCGAAGAGTCCGGAGTCGTTGGCGGAGAAGGTGGTCAGGGACTTGCCGGGGGCCTTCTTCTTCAGGGTGCGGGCCGTGGCGGCGAACTCGTCCCAGGTGGTGGGGACGGTGAGGCCGTACTGCTTGAAGAGGTCCTCGCGGTAGAAGAACATCAGCGGGCCGGAGTCCTGGGGCAGGGCGTAGACGGCCTCGCCGCCGAAGGTGGTCTGCTGCCAGATGCCGGGGGCGAACCTGTCCTTGACGCCGGGGACCTCGGAGGCGATGTCGGCGAGGGAGTCGTTGCTGACCAGGGTGGGCAGGGCCTGGTACTCGGCCTGGACGAGGTCCGGTCCCTTGTGCGCCTTCGTCGCGGTGATGATCTTGGTGACCAGGTCGTCCCCGGAGGCCTGCTTCTGCACGGTGACCTTGATGTCGGGGTGCTCGGCGTTCCAGAGGGCCGCGACCTTGTCCATGCCGGGCGCCCAGGCCCAGTAGGTGAGCGAGACGGGGCCGGAATCGGCGCCGGCCTTGTCGCCCGGGTCGGCGGATCCGCAGGCGGTGAGCGCGGTGGCGCCGAGGAGGACGGCGGTGGCGGCGGCGAGTCCGCGGCGCGTGATGTGAGGCATGGGGTGCTTCTCCCTGACCGAAAAAGGGGCCTCTCCCTTGAGCGGGGAGGCCGGTCATGCGTCTGTGAGCGTTCACAGTAGAGAAACGTTCCAGACACTTGTCAATGGTTGTTCGTGTGCGGTTATGTTGCGTTGCCACATCGAGATCGAGTGTGTGCACGTTCCCAAGCGGACACAGATTCCGTCGTTCGAGGTTTCAGGAGAGACTCATGCCGCAGACCACTCCCAAGGGCCTGCACCGGCTCGCGTTCGGCGGGGACTACAACCCCGAACAGTGGCCGGAAAGCGTCTGGCAGGAGGACGTCCGGCTGATGCGGGAGGCCGGCGTCACCATGGTGAGCGTCGGCATCTTCTCCTGGGCCCTCCTGGAGCCCGAGCCGGGCCGCCACGACTTCGGCTGGCTCGACCGGCTCCTCGACCTGCTCCACGAACACGGCATCCGGGTCGACCTGGGCACGCCCACCGTCGCCCCGCCCGCCTGGTTCTACCGCGCCCACCCCGAGGCACTGCCCGTCACCGCCGAGGGCGTGCGCTTCTCGTACGGTTCACGCGGGGCCATCTGCCACAGCTCCCCCGCCTACCGCGCCGCCGCCGCCGGCATCACCACCGCACTCGCCCGGCGCTACGGCAGCCACCCCGCGCTCGCCCTCTGGCACGTCCACAACGAGTACGGCGTCCCCGTCAGCGCCTGCTACTGCGACCACTGCGCCGCCCACTTCCGCCGCTGGCTCCAGCGGACCCACGGCTCCTTGGAGGCGGTGAACGAGGCGTGGGGCACCGCCTTCTGGGGGCAGCGCTACTCCTCGTACGACGAGATCGACCCGCCCCGCGCCACCCCCACCGTCGGCAACCCGGCGCAGCAGCTCGACTACCGCCGCTTCGCCGACGCCACCATCCGGGAGAACTTCCGAACGGAACGCGACATCCTCCACGAGCTCGCGCCCGGCATCCCCGTCACCACCAACTTCATGACCGCGCTCAGCCAGTGCGACTCCCTCGACTACTGGGCCTGGGGCCGCGAGGTCGACCTCGTCACCAACGACCACTACCTGATCACCGACGGCCGCCGCACCCACGTCAACCTGGCCATGGCCGCCGACCTCACCCGCTCCGTCGCCGGCGGCGCGCCCTGGCTGCTCCTGGAGCACTCCACGTCCGGGGTGAACTGGCAGGCCCGCAACCCGGCCAAGCACCCCGGCGAGATGGCCCGCAACTCGCTCGCCCACGTCGCCCGCGGCTCCGAGGGCGCCATGTTCTTCCAGTGGCGCCAGTCCCGGCGCGGCGCCGAGAAGTTCCACTCCGCGATGGTCCCGCACGGCGGCACCGACACCCGGGTCTGGCGCGAGGTCGTCGCCCTCGGGGCCGACCTCGACTCCCTGGCCGAGGTCCGCGGCACCCGCACCGTCCCGGACGTCGCCGTGCTGTGGGACTGGCACTCCTGGTGGGCGCAGAACCTGGAGTGGCGGCCGAGCGAGGCCCACGAGGCCCGCGAGCGCGCCGACAGCTTCTACGAGACCCTCTACGACCGGCACCTCACCGTCGACTTCGCCCACCCCGAGGCGGACCTCTCCGGCTACCCGCTGGTCGTCGTCCCCGCGCTCTACCTCACCACCGAGGCCGCCGGGCAGAACCTGCGCGAGTACGTCGAGAACGGCGGCACGCTCGTCGTCTCGTACTTCTCCGGCATCGTCGACGAGCACGACGCCGTCCACCCCGGCGCCTACCCGGGCGCGCTGCGGGACGTCCTCGGCCTCACCGTCGAGGAGTGGTCCCCGCTCCTCGACGACCAGCGCGTGACGGTCTCCGGGCCGGACGGGGCCACGCTCACCGGCGACGTCTGGACGGAGTTCGTCCGGCCGCGCGGGGCCGAGACCGTGTGGACGTACGCCGACGGGCCGGCCGCCGGCGGACCCGCGGTCACCCGGCACCGGCTCGGCCGGGGCACCGCCTGGTACGTCTCCACCCGCCTGGACGCCGCCTCGCTGGACGCGATCGTCGCCGCCGCCTGCGCGGACGCCGGAGTCGCCGCGCGCACCGCGCTCCCGCACGACGTGGAGGTCGTGCGGCGCGCCGGGGACGACGGGCGGCGCTACCTCTTCGCGCTCAACCACTCCGCCGAGGACGCCGTGGTGCCGCTCGACGGCGCCGGGACGGAACTCCTCTCCGGCACGCCGGCCGACGGGAAGCTCACCGTCCCGGCCGGTGCCGTCGGCGTCGTCCGCCTGGACGGCTGAGTCCGGCCGGGCGTCGGGGCCGGCCGGGCGTCCGGGCCCGGCCAGGCTCCAAGGCCGGGCTCCAAGGCCGCCTGGACGCCCGAGTACGCGTGGCCGCGTTCGCCGCCTGGCTGCCCCGAAGCCTCGAAGCCCGGACGCATGAGTCCGACCCGGCGCCCGGAAGCCCGGCCGCCTGGAGGCCCGGACGCCCGAGTCCGACCCGGCCGCCCGACCGCGTCCCTCCCCCACCGGCCCGTCGCCCCTCGGTGACCGGCCCCCTGCCCCGGGCCGGCCCCCCTGATCTCCCCGGGAGCGGCGGCACCCGCTGCACCGCCCCCGGGTGAGCCGTACCACCCGTAAGGAACCACCCGCACCACATTCCTCATTGGCCACCGTCGAAGGGACTCGACGATGCATCCCGTACGAAGCCGCATCCGCCTGCGAGCAGCGGCCGTCGCCGCGGCGCTCGCCGCCCTGCTGCTGGCTCCGCTGCCCGCCGCCCAGCGGGCCGAGGCGGCCGCCACGCTCACCAACACCGGGTTCGAGAGCGACGCCACCGGCACCGCCGCCCCGGCCGGCTGGTCCACCTACTCCGCCGCCGGGCAGAACGCCGCCTCGTTCACCGAGGCCGGCGGCCACAGCGGCGGCTACCGCCTCAGCCACTGGGCGTCCACCGCGTACAAGGTGGAGACGTACCAGTACCTGTCCGGGCTCGCCGACGGCGCGTACACGCTGAGCGCCTGGGTCCGCTCGGGCGGCGGGCAGAACTCCGCCTACCTGGCCCTGCGCAACTGCGGGTCCGCGGAGCAGCGCACCGACCTGCCGGTGACGTCCACCTGGATACGGATCGTCACGCCGATCACCGTGACCGGAGGGGCGTGCACGATCAGCATCAACTCCGATGCCAACGCAGGGAACTGGCTCAACGTAGACGACCTGGCGTTCACCTCCGGCACCACCGGGCTCGCGGTCAAGGGCGTCGACCTCTCCGCGCTCAAGAAGAGCGAGGACCTCGGCGGGAGCTACAGGTCGAGCACCGGCACCACCGGTGACGCGGTCGCCCTCCTCAAGGGAGCGGGCGCCAACTACGGCCGCCTGAAGGTGTGGGTGAACCCGGCCGACGGCTACAACGACAAGGCCCGCGTCCTCGCCACCGCCCGGAAGATCAAGGCGCAGGGCATGAAGCTCCTCGTCGACTTCCACTACTCCGACATCTGGGCCGACCCCGGCGCCCAGACCAAGCCCACCGCCTGGGCCGGGCACTCGTACACCCGGCTCAAGACCGACGTCTACGACCACACGTACGACGTCCTCAACGCCCTCAAGGCGCAGGGCACCACGGCCGACATGGTGCAGATCGGCAACGAGATCAACACCGGCATGCTCTGGCCCGAGGGCTCCACGAGCAACTGGACCCAGCTCGCCGGGCTGCTGAAGTCCGGCATCTCCGCCGCCAAGGCCGTGTCGTCGAGCACCCGGATCGCGCTGCACCTCGCCCACGGCGGCGACAACGCCCTCTACCGCGCCTGGTTCGACAACGCGACCGCGCAGGGCGTCGGTTACGACGTCATCGCGCTCTCCTTCTACGGCTACTGGCACGGCGCCCTGTCCTCGCTCCAGACCAACCTGGACGACATCTCCGCCCGCTACGGCAAGCAGGTGATGGTCGCGGAGACCGCCTACCCGTTCCGCCTGGACAGCGAGGACGCCCACGAGAACATCATCGACCTGTCGAGCGAACTCGTCGCCGGCTACCCGGCGAGCAGCGCCGGCCAGTCGGCGTGGCTGCGAGACGTCATGAACGTCGTCGAGGCGGTGCCGAACGGCCGCGGCCTCGGCGTCGTCTACTGGGAGCCGGCGTGGACGGCCGTGACGGGCAACGGCTGGGACCCGGCCGACCCCGCGTCCGGCAACGGCTGGGAGAACCAGGCCCTGTTCGACTACGACGGCAAGCTGCTCCCGGCGGCGGCCTGGCTGGCGCACCGCTGACCGCACCACCCGCGAGGAGGGGCGGGCTCGTTCACGAGCCCGCCCCTCCCGTACGCCCTGACCGGGTCCTACCACTCCGCCAGCGAGCCGTCGTCCCGGCGCCAGGCCGGGTTCCGCCAGCGGTGCCCCACCTCGGCGGCCCGCTCGACGGCCTTCTCGTCGACCTCGATGCCGAGGCCCGGGCCGGTGGGCAGGCCCACGTGCCCGTCCTCGTAGCGGAAGACCGACGGGTCGACGAGGTAGTCGAGCAGGTCGGAGCCGGTGTTGTAGTGGATGCCGAGGCTCTGCTCCTGGATCAGCAGGTTCGGCGCGGCGAAGCCGACCTGGAGGCAGGAGGCGAGCGCGATCGGCCCGAGCGGGCAGTGCGGGGCGAGGGAGACGTCGTACGCCTCCGCCATCGCGGCGATCCTGCGCACCTCCGAGATGCCGCCGGCGTGCGACAGGTCCGGCTGCGCGACCGCGATGCCCTGGTCGAGGACCTTCTTGAAGTCCCAGCGGGAGTAGAGGCGTTCGCCGGTCGCGATGGGGATGGAGGTGGAGCGCACGATGTCGCCGATGTGGTCGCTCAGCTCGGGGACGACCGGCTCCTCCACGAAGAAGGGCAGGTACGGCTCCAGGAGCGGCAGGACCCGGCGGGCCATCGGCGCGGTGAGGCGGCCGTGGAAGTCGATGGCGATGTCGAACTCGTCGCCGACGGCCTCGCGGATGGAGGCGACCCGGTCGACGATGCCGTGGACGGCCGCCGGGGTGTCGATGAGCCGCAGCTGCGCCGAGGCGTTCATCTTGATCGCGGTGAAGCCCTCGTTCTTCCGGGCCAGGGCTTCCGAGGCGACCTCGTCGGGCCGGTCGCCGCCGATCCAGCTGTACACCCGCGCGCGGTCGCGGACGTTGCCGCCGAGCAGCTGCCAGACCGGGACGCCGAGGGCCTTGCCGGTGATGTCCCAGAGGGCCTGGTCGATGCCGGCGACGGCGCTGGAGAGGACGGGGCCGCCGCGGTAGAAGCCGCCCTTGGTGAGGACCTGCCAGTGGTCCTCGATCTTCATCGGGTCCTGGCCGATCAGGTAGTCGGAGAGCTCCTCGACGGCCGCGGCGACGGTGTGGGCGCGGCCCTCGACGACGGGCTCGCCCCAGCCGGTGATGCCCTCGTCGGTGTCGATGCGCAGGAAGCACCAGCGGGGGGCGACGAGATAGGTGCGCAGGGAGGTGATCTTCACTTGGAGTCCTTCTTCACGGTCCAGCCGCCGTCGACGACCAGGTTCGTTCCGGTGATGTAGGCGGCGTCGGGGGAGGCCAGGAAGGCGACGGCCGAGGCCACTTCCTCGGGGAGGCCGAGCCGGGCGAGCGCGGTCGCTTCGGCGGAGAGTCGGCGCCCCTCCTCGTCGACGTCGTTCCAGACGTCGGTCAGGATCGGGCCCGGCAGCACGGAGTTGAAGCGCACGTCGGGTCCGTACTCGACGGCGAACTGGCGGACGAGGGCGCACATGCCGCCCTTGGCGGCGGCGTACGCGGGGTAGCCCGGCAGGCCGAAGTCGGCGTGGACGCTCGACGTGGCGACGACGCTGCCCCGCTCGGCGCGCAGGTCGTCGAGGAAGGTGCGGATGGCGAGGTACAGGGCCCGCAGGTTGACCGCCATCTCCCGGTCCCAGACGGCGACGGGGAGTTCGTGGGCGGCGCCGGGCGTGTGGATGAAGGCGTTGCTGTGGAGGACGGCGACCGGCCCGAAGCGGGCGTGCGCCGCCTCGCGCAGGGCGGTCCAGTCGTCCTCGGAGGAGACGTCGCAGCGTACGTACGCCGCTCGGCCTCCGTCGGCGCGGATCGCCGCGGCGACGGCCTCACCGGCCTCGTCGGCGATGTCGGAGACGACCACCGAGGCGCCCTCGGCGGCGAGGCGGACGGCGCTGGCCGCGCCGATGCCGGAGGCCGCACCGGTGACGACGGCTGTCTGTCCGGAGAATCGGTTCATGGGTTCGGGTTCCTGTGTGCGGGGACGGAGGCGGCCGGGCGCGACGGCTCAGCGGCTGATGTCCTGGGCGGCGAGCAGGTCGAGTTCGGCGCGGCGCGGGAGGCCTTCCCAGTCGCCGGGGACGGAGACGGCGAACGCTCCGCAGAGGGCGGCGAGGCGGAGGCGTTCCTGGACCGGGGCGCCGTCGAGGACGGCGGCGAGGTAGCCCGAGACGAAGGCGTCGCCCGCGCCGACGGGGTCCACGGCGCTGACGGGCACGGCACCGTGGACGTGCAGTTCGTCGCCTGCGGCCACGAGGGCTCCCCTGGCGCCGAGCTTGAGGACCGCCTGCCCGGGGCCGAACCGCGTCAGGGCCCGGGCCATCCGGTCGGGCTGGTCCTCCGGGACGAAGAGGGTGGCCTCCTCGGGTCCGGCGAAGACGATGTCGGCGTACGGCAGGAGGGGGCCGAGCGCGTCGGCCGCCTCGGCCCGGCTCCAGAGCCGCTCCCGGTGGTTGACGTCGAACGAGACGGTGACCCCGGCGGCCCGGGCGACCACGACGGCGCGCTCGACGGCGGCGCGGGCGGTGGGGCTCAGCGCCGGGGTGATGCCGGTGACGTGGAGGATCCGGGCGCCGGCGAGGCGGGCCTCGTCGAGGTCGCCGGGGGCGAGTCGGGAGCCCGCGAGGCCGGCCCGGTAGTACGAGACGCGCAGCCGGTCGGCGGTGCGCCGCTCGCGGAGCATCAGCCCGGTGGGCACCGCCTGTTCCGTGCGGGCGCCGGAGACGTCGACGCCCTCGGCGCGGAGTCCGGCGAGGACCATCGCGCCCGCCGCGTCGTCGCCGACCCGGCCGGTCCACGCGGCGCGGTGGCCGAGGCGGGCGACGCCGATGGCGACGGTCGCCTCGGCGCCCGCCCAGCCGAGGCGGAGCGGCGCGCCGCTGGCGAGCGGTCCCGGCTGGAGGGCCGCGGCGACGGCCATGGCCTCGCCGAGGGTGAAGAGCGCGGGCGGGGGTGCCGCCGGGACGGGGGTGGGTGCCGCCGGTGCGTGGGCGGCGGCGGGGGTGTGGGGGGCCGCCGGTGCGTGGGCGACGGCCGGGGCGGGGGCGGCCACCGGTGCGGGAGGGGAAGCCGGTGCGGGATTGGCGGCTGGTGCGGGAGGGCCGGGCGGTGCCGGTGTCCCGGGCTCGGGCGGGCGCGTCATCGGCGTATCCCGTCGAGGAAGGCGGCGGCGCGGTCGGTCAGCGCGGCGAGGGAGCCGCCCTCGCAGGCGTCGCCGACGAGGGGGCTGCCGATGCCGAGGGCGGCGGCGCCCGCGGCGAGGTAGGCGGGGGCGTCGGCGGCGCCGATGCCCCCGGTCGGGACGAGCGGCACGTCGGGCAGGGGGGCGCGGACGGCGCGGAGGTACTCGGGTCCGCCGGTGGCGGCGGGGAAGAGCTTCACCATGGTGGCGCCGGCCCGCCAGGCGGTGAGGATCTCGGTGGGCGTGTACGCGCCGGGGAGCACCGGCACGTCGAGGCGGGCGGCCTCGGCGATGACCTCGGTGGAGGTGGTCGGGGTGATGAGGTAGGCGGCGCCCGCTTCGACGGCGGCCTGGGCCTCGGCGGGGGTGGTGACCGTGCCGGCGCCGAGCGCGAGGCCGGGCGGGGCGTCGGCGGCGTACTCGCGGAGCGCGTCGAGCACGCCCGGGGTGGTGAGGGTGAACTCGGCGGCGCGGACGCCGGACGCCACGAGGGTGTCGGTGACCTCGGCGAAGCGGTCGGCGGAGGTGGAGCGGAGGATCGCGATGACGGGGGCGGCCGCCAGGGCGGCGAACAGCCCCTCGTGCGGGGTGGTCATGGGGAGGTCCTTGTCGGAGTGCGGCTCAGCGGTCGGCGTACGGGGTGGTGGGCAGGCCGGTGGCACCGGGGCGGCAGACGAAGAGGCGGCCGGCGTCGGGTTCGGCGGCCAGGCGTTCCTCGTCGAGGCCCTCGGTGGCCGTGGTGATGACCAGGACGTCGAGTCCGGGTCCGGCGAAGGCGCAGCTGGTCACGTGGGAGGCGGCGACCTCCACGCGCGCGTGGAGGGTGGCGTCGGCCTCGAAGGCGAGGACTTCGCCGCCTCCCCAGACGGCGACCCAGACGCGGCCCTCGCTGTCGACGGTGAGGCCGTCGGGGACGCCGCGGTCGAGGACGGCGAAGGGCCTGCGGTCGCTCAGGGCGCCGGTACCGGGGTCGTAGGCGAAGACGTCGACGCGGCCGGTGGGGCTGTCGGCGTAGTAGAGGCGGGTGCCGTCGGGGCTCCAGGCGAGGCCGTTGGAGATGGTGACGGAGTCGAGGAGGGTGACCAGGCCGTCGCGGTCGAGGCGGTAGAGGGCGCCGGCGCCGGGGCTCTCGTCGTAGGCCATGGTGCCGGCGAGGAGGCGGCCGACGGGGTCGACGGCGGCGTCGTTCATCCGGCGGGGCAGGCCGTCGTCGGGGAGGGCGGGTGCGGCGAGTTCGACGGCGTCGGCGACCGGGCGGTCCTCGGCCAGGTGCAGGAAGGAGGTTCCGGCGGCGGCGAGCAGGGCTCCGGAGGCGCAGGGCACGACGGCGCCGACGGGGCGGTCGAGCCGGAGCGTCGCGACGGGCGCGAGGTCGGGCAGGTGGTCGCCGGTGTCGCCGGGTCCGCCGGGCGTCAGGGCGGCCCGGTGGACGAGCCCGTCGGGGATGTCCACCCAGAGCAGTTCGCCGCGCCGGGGGTCCCAGACGGGCCCTTCCGTCAGGCGTCCGGGCAGGGGGGAGCAGGGCACGGCCCTGAGGTGCTGCATCTGGCCTCCTCGGTCGACCACGGGTGCGGTGCGGGTGCGGTACGAAAAAAGCTACGGGTTCGTCTAACGGTTGTAAATAACCCGGCGCCCGCTTCTTCCAACCCTTTGAATAAGATCGTCACGGACGGGACGACCCCTGGGGCCTGTCGTCACATTCCCGTCTGCCCCTAGCGGAGGACAGCACAGATGATCAAGCGGACATCACAGGACATCCGTCGCCTCAACCGCTTCGAGGTGCTGCGGCGCTTCTACGCCGGGACCGGCGCGATGAGCCGCCAGGACCTCGCGGCCGCCACCGGACTCTCCTTCGCCACCGTCGCCAACCTGACCGCCGAACTCCTGGAGGCCGGCGTCCTCGTCGAGGCCGGCCACGAGGACTCCAGCGGCGGCCGCCCCCGCGCCCGGCTCGCCGTCAACGCCGAGCGCGGCGCGCTCATCGGCATCGACATCGCCGAGACCTCGGTCCACGCCGAACTCTTCGACCTGGCCCTGGAGGTCCGCCACTCCGTCGAGCGCCCCCTCCCGCCGGGCGACGTCCGGCCCGCCGACGTCGTCGAACAGCTCGCCGCCTGCGTCGAGGAACTGCTCGACGGCTCCGGGGTGCCCCGCGAACGGGTGCTCGGGGCCGGCGTCAGCGTGCCCGGCATGGTGGAGCGCGAGGGCGGCGTCTCGTCCTTCTCCCCGTACTGGTCCTGGCACGAGGTGCCGCTGCGGGCGCTCCTCGACGAACGCCTCGGGCTGCCCCTCTGGCTCGACAACCCGCTGCGGGCCAGCACGGTCGCGGAGCTGTGGTTCGGCGCCGGCCGGGAGGTGGACGACCTGGTGGTGCTGACGCTGCGGGCCGGCGTCGGCGCCGGGATCGCGATCGGCGGCCAGCTCTACCGCGGGTTCACCAACAGCGCGGGCGAGTGGGGCCACACCTGCCTCGCGCTCGACGGCCGGCTCTGCACCTGCGGGAACCGGGGCTGCGTGGAGGCGTACGTCAGCACCCGCGGGATCGCCCAGACCTGGCGCGAACTCGCCCCGGGCGACGAGCGGGCCACCTGCCCGGACGACGCGGCCACGGTCGCGGCCCTGGCGCGCGCGGCGGCGGAGCGGGACCCGGTGGCCGCGGCCGTCATCGACCGGACCGGGCGCTACCTCGGCGCCGCGGTGGCCAATCTGGTCAACCTGCTCAACCCCCGGGTGCTGGTGCTCGGCAACCAGGTCGTCGACCTGCTCGGGGAACGGCTCCTGACCGCCGCCTACGAGGCCGTCACCCGGCACGCCCTGCCGCTGCCCCACCGGGCCGCGACGCTGCGGCGCAGCGCCGTCCCGCACAACGCCGTCACCCGGGGCGCCGCGGCCTTCGCCCTGGAGGGGTTCCTCGACGACCGCGAGGTCTTCGGCCCGGTCAGCCGCATGCGCCAGCCCCGCGAACGCCGGGACGGCCGGCGTGCGGGGCAGGCGGATGCGGGGTCCTGAGAAGCCCGCGCCGGGGTCAGCGTGCGGCGGGCCGGTGGCCGAGGCGGGCCGAGAGTTCGCCGGCGCCCTTCACGGCGAGGGCGGTGAGCTCGTCCTCGCGGTCCTCGGTCCAGCGGTGCACCGGCACCGAGATGGACAGGGCCGCGACGACGCGGCCGGAGCGGTCCCGGACCGGGGCGGCGACGCAGCTGACGTCGGGGTTGGACTCCTGCCGCTCCAGGGCGACGCCGAGGATGCGGATCTCCGCGAGCGCGGCGCGCAGGACGTCCGGGTCGGTGAGGCTGCGGGGCGTCATGGCGACCAGTTCGCGGCCTTCGAGGCGCTCGTCGAGTTCGGCCTCGGGGAGGACGGCGAGGAGCATCTTGCCGACGGCGGTGCAGTGGGCGGGGAGCCGGCGCCCCGCGGCCGAGACCATCCGCACCGCGTGGGTGGAGTCGACCTTGGCGACGTAGATGACGTCCGTGTCCTCCAGGAGGGCCACGTGGACGGTCTCGCCGCAGCTCTCGGCGACCTCGTGGGCGACCTGGCGGCCCTCGGCCGCGAGGTCGAGCTGCTCGGCGTATCGGCTGCCGAGCTGGTACGTGCGCACGCCGAGGCGGTAGCGACCGGGCTGCTCGGGGACCGGGACGAGGTAGTTGCGGGCGGCCAGGGTACTGACCAGTTCGTGGGTGGTGGTGCGCGGCAACCCGAGCCTGCGGGTGATCTCGGGGGCGGACAGGGTGCCGTCGCCCTGGAGGAACAGCTCCAGTACATCGAATGCCCTGGTCACCGCGGGTACGAGTCGCCCCATGGCCCCCACCTCGCCCTCGTGTTGTTCGACATGCCGTACCACGACCGAAATCGCGGACAGAGAGTAGCGCGGGCACCGTCCCGTTGACACCCCCGCGGGCCGCTGCCTACGGTCACGCCGCCGCCCCACCGAACGGTGTTCAAGATTCCGAACGGAGCAACCACCGTGCGCATCAAGGGAATCACCACCCATGTCGTCGGCACGCCCTGGCGCAACCTCACGTACGTCCTCGTCCACACGGACGAGGGGCTCACCGGTGTCGGCGAGACCCGGATGCTCGGGCACACCGACGCGCTGATCGGCTACCTCCGCGAGGCGGAGGCCGACCACATCGCCGGTTCCGACCCGTTCGCGGTGGAGGATCTCGTCCGGCGCATGAAGTACGGCGACTTCGGGCGGGCCGGCGAGATCGTCATGTCCGGCATCGCGGTCGTCGAGACGGCCTGCTGGGACATCAAGGGCAAGGCGCTCGGCGTGCCCGTCTGGCAGCTGCTCGGCGGGAAGGTGACCGACCGGGTGAAGGCGTACGCCAACGGCTGGTACACCACCGAACGCACCCCCGAGGCCTACCACGCGGCGGCCCGCGGGGTCGTGGAGCGCGGCTACCGGGCCCTGAAGATCGACCCGTTCGGGAACGGCCACTACGAGCTGGACGCCGGGCGTTCGCGCGAGGCGGTCGCGCTGATCGAGGCCGTCCGGGACGCGATCGGGCCGGACACCGAGCTGATGGTGGAGATGCACGGCCGCTTCTCCCCCGCGACGGCGGTCCGCCTCGCCCGTGAACTCGCCCCGTTCCGCCCCGCGTGGCTGGAGGAGCCGGTGCCGCCGGAGAACCTCAAGGCCCTGCGGAAGGTGGCCGACAAGGTGGACCTGCCGATCGCGACCGGCGAGCGGATCCACGACCGGATCGAGTTCCGCGAGCTCTTCGAGTCCCAGGCCGCGGACATCGTCCAGCCCGACGTCGGGCACATCGGCGGCATCCTGGAGGCGCGCAAGCTCGCCGCCACCGCCGAGACCCACTACGTCCTCGTCGCCCCGCACAACGTCGGCGGCTCCGTGCTCACCGCCGCATCGCTCCAACTCGCCGCCTGCACACCGAACTTCAAGATCCTGGAGCATTTCGATGACTTCGCGGACGCGGAGATCAAGAAGGTCGTGCGCGGAGCGCCCGAGGTCGACCCGGACACCGGGTGCTTCGCGCTCTCCCACGAGCCGGGGCTCGGCGTCGAGCTCGACGTCGACGCGGCCGCCGAGTTCCCGCAGCAGCGCGCCCGGTTCGACCTGTGGGCCGAGGGCTGGGAGCGGAGGCAGCCGAAGTGAGCACCGTGTCCAGTCGCGCGGTCGTGGTCGACCGGCCCGGCGCGCACCGGCTCGTCGAGCGGGAGCTGCCCGCTCCGGGCCCCGGCGAAGTCCTCGTCCGGGTCGCCGCCGCCGGGCTCTGCCTGAGCGACCGCGAGCTGTACGAGGGCCGCCGGGCCCCCGGTTACGTCCGCTACCCGGTGGTGCCGGGCCACGAGTGGTCCGGGACCGTGGAGGCCGTGGGCGGCGGGGTCGACCCCGCGCTCGTCGGCCGGCCGTGCGTCGCGGAGGGCTTCCGGTCCTGCGGGACGTGCGAGCGGTGCCAGTACGGGGAGACCAGCCTGTGCACGGCGGGGTACGCCGAGACCGGCTTCACCGAGCCGGGCGCCTTCGCCGACCACCTGGTGGTCCCCGCCCGCCTGCTGCATCCGCTGCCCGACGGAGCGGACCTGCGGGCCGCCGCGCTCCTCGAACCCGCCGCGGTCGTCGCCGCCGCGGTGCGGGCCGGCCGGCCGCGGCCCGGCGAGCGGATCGCCGTCGTCGGCGCGGGCACGCTCGGCCTGCTCGCCGTGCAGTGGCTCGCCGCCTCCTCCCCGGCCGAGCTGACCGTCGTCGACCCGAGGTCCGAACGGGCCGCGCAGGCCCTCGCGTTCGGTGCGACCCGGGCCCTCACCCCGCCGGACGCGGACGGCGGGACCGGGCGCTTCGACCTGGTCGTGGAGACGGCGGGAGCGCCGACCACGGCCGCCTCCTCGTGCCTCCTCGCCCGCCGGGGCGGCCGGGTCGTGCTCACCGGCATGTTCACGGCGGGGGCCGCCGGCATCGACCCGGTGCACCTCTCCGTCAGCCAGCTGGAGGTCCGCAGCGTCTTCGGCGCGTCCTCCGCCGCCTGGGCGGACGCGGTCCGCGCGCTCGCCCTGGGGCTGCTCGATCCCGCTCCGCTCGTCACCCACACCTTCCCGCTGGAGCGGTTCGGCGAGGCGCTCGCCCTGGTGGGCGGCGGCGACCCGGCGACGGGCAAGGTCCTCCTCCGGCCCTGAGCGAGGCGCTCCGTCCACCGCCCGAGGCTTGCGCACACCCGATTCCCGTACCGCGTCCGACCCACCGAACAGAGGATTCCGATGACCCTCCGCACGGCTCCCCGACGTCCCGGCGGCGACGCGCTCCGCCGCATCGGCCACCCTTCGCCCGCCGTCGATCCCGCCGACGCCTCGCCGCACGCCTTCCCCGACGGGGGCGGTGGCGCACCGAGGTCCCGCCCGTCGAGGGCCCGGAGGCGCTGGCGGCGGTGCTCGCGGAGAGCGAGCGGCTCGACCTGCCCGTGCACAGGGTGAGCCAGGGCAGCGGCGTCTGGATGCTGACCGACGGCGAGATCTCCGAGATGGTCGCCGCCTGCGGCGAACGGGCCGTCGAGCTCTGCCTGTTCACGGGGCCGCGCGGCACGTGGGACACCGGTGCCGCCACCCGGACCGACTCCGGCGGGGCGGGTCCGCGCGCCCGGGGTCACGACGGGCTGGCCGGCTGCGTGGAGGACGCCCTGCGCGCCGCCGGGCTGGGTGTCCGGTGCCTGCTGGTCGCCGACGAGGGAGTGCTCTGGACGCTGCACCGGCTGCGTACGGCGGGGGTGCTGCCGGCGGACACGACGTTCAAGGTGTCCGCGCTGATCGGGCCGGTCAACCCGGCCGCGTACGCGGTCCACGAGCGGCTCGGCGCCGACTCGCTGAACGTGCCCGCCGATCTGACCCTCGCCCACCTCACCGAGATCCGGCGGGTCAGCCGGGCTCCGATGGACCTGTACGTCGAGGCGCCGGACGACCTCGGCGGCCACGTCCGGATGTACGAGGCCGCGGAGTTGATCCGCCGGGGGCGCCGCTCTACCTGAAGTTCGGCCTGAGCGGGGCGGCCGGCCTTTATCCCTACGGCGCCCACCTGCGCGAGCACGCCCTCGCCACCGCCCGTGAGCGCGTCCGGCGCGGCCGGCTCGTCCTGGATCTGCTCGCCCGGCACGGCGCGGACGGCGGCATGTCCCCGCCCGGCTCCCGGGACGCGGGGCCGCTCGTCCGCTTCCCGTCCGACACCGCCTGACGGTCCCGCGCGGGGCCGGGGGCCGCGACGCGGGGCCAAGACCGCGTCACGGCCCCGGTCACCGCGCCCGTCGGCCGAGGCCCGGCTCGCTCCTCAGTCCGCGACCGGCTCGGCCAGCAGGTCGTCGACGAGGGTGAGGCGGGTCTCGGGGAAGTACTCGGCAATGGCCTCGCGCATCATCGCCTCGCCCTCCGGGTCGGGGGTGCCGCACTTCTCCCGCGTCTCCCGGTCGGGCCAGCGGGCGTACGCCACCCAGGTGCCGTCGTCGGCGCGGTGGAGGCGGGAGCCGTAGCTGCCGCACTCCTGATGGATCGCCAGGGTCACGCGGTGCCAGCCGTCGACGAGCAGCTGCTCCCGGTCCGGACGCACGCGCCAGCGGTACACCACAGCGAACATCTCTCCGCCTCCCTCGTCCGAGCGGGCGGTCGGCGCCGCCCCGGGAACGGCGGTCCGCGCCGTCCCAGGGAGGACTGGACTACACCGACCAGTTCATTGTCAAGACTGAACGGTTCGGTCCACAGGTGTCACCGACCCGCCGTCGAAGCGCTTCGACTTTCCCTCGCCATCGGTCTGGACACGTCAACTCCCCCGCGTTACGGTCGGCTCGGGTCGCCGCAACGATCAAGCGGTGAACCTCGTCGAAGCGATTCACCCCGTCACGGCCCGCAGGGAGAGCGGATGGTCACCCTTGCCGAGGTCGCCCGGCACGCCGGAGTGTCGGCCAGCACGGTGAGCTACGTCCTCAGCGGCAAGCGGCCCATCTCCGCCGTCACCCGGCAGCGGGTGCGGGCGAGCATCGAGCGCCTCGGCTACCAACCCCACGCGGGCGCCCGGGCGTTGGCCAGCAGCCGCTCGCGGATCATCGCGCTGATGGTGCCGCTGCGCACCGACATGTACGTGCCGGTGATGCTGGAGATCGCGGTCGCCGTCGCCACCGCCGCCCGCGCCCACGGCTACGACGTCCTGCTGCTCACCGGCGAGGAGGGCCCCTCGGCGCTTCGCCGGGTCACCGGAAGCGGACTCGCCGAGGCGGTGATCCTGATGGACGTCCAGCTCGACGACGAACGGCTGCCCGTCCTCCGCGCGGCGGGCCCGCCCGCCGTCCTCGTCGGGCTGCCCGCCGATCCGGCCGGCCTGAACTGCGTCGACCTGGACTTCCGGGCGGCCGGGGAGCTGTGCGTGGACCACCTGGCCGGGCTCGGCCACCGCGAGATCGCGGTGATCGGCGAGTCTCCCGGGGTGTACGCCCGGCACACGGGCTTCGCCGAACGGACCCTGCGCGGACTGCGTTCCCGCGCGGCCGAGCTCGACGTCCGGTTGCTGCACCGGCCCTGCGAGGGCGGCCACGACGCCGTGGCGGGGGTACTCGCCCGCGTCTGTGACGAACGCCCCGGCGTCAGCGCCTTCGTCGTGCAGAACGAGACGGCCGTGGAACCCCTGCTCGCCCTGCTGCGGCGGACCGGCCGCGCCGTACCGGAGGACGTGTCGGTGGTCGCGGTCTGCGCCGACCAGATCGCGGCCCAGGCATCGGTCGCCCTCACCTCGGTGGCGATCCCCGCGCAGGAGCTGGGCCGCAGGGCCGTCGAGCGGCTGATCGCCCGCCTCGCCGGCCGGCCCGACGGCGAGGGAGCGGCGGGCGTCGAGCTCCTCACCCCCGTCCTCACCGTGCGGGACAGCTCCGGCCCTCCGCCGCCCCGCGCGCCCGGGAACTGACGGCGCGCCGCACGGCGTCCCGACGGACGGCGTCCCCGGCGGACGGCACTCCCGGGGACGGACACTCCGATCCCCGCGCGGGTCGTCCCGCCCTCCGGGCCACCGGGTTCAGCCGCCGACCACGCTCTCCTCGCCCCGGCGCAGCACGAGCCGGGACGCCCCCGCGGGGCTCCGCACCTCGATGTCGGCGTCGCGGTCGGGCCGGAGGACGGCGCGGTACGCCCCCGGGGACCAGGTCAGGTCCAAGCGGGCACCGAACCGGGTCCGCACGCCGGCGACGTGACCGCGCGGGCAGAGGTCCGGCGGTGCGGGCAGCAGGACCAGCCGCCGGGGCGTCGACTGCACGAGGCACTCGATCAGCAGGGCCGGCAGGGCGTGCGCGGCATCGGCGTTGTAGACGTCGCGGGCCGGATGGTGCGCGCTCATCAGGGAGTCGTGGAAGTAGTCCCCGGTGAGGACGTGCCGGAGGGCGTCCCCGGCGCGGGCGGAGTCCGCCAGCCGGGCGGCGACCAGGCCGTGGTGGAGGTGGCCGTGGGCCGAGTCGTTCTCGCTGCGGCGCATTTCGAGGGCGCGGTGGGCGGCACGGGCCAGGCCGGGGGTGTCGTACGGGTTGATCTCGTCCAGCGGCCAGACGGGGTGGAGGTGGCTGAGGTGCCGGTGCCGGTAGTGGTCGCCGAGGCCGGGCCGGGCCCATTCGGCGAGGGCCCCGTCGTCGTCGACCCGGTACGGCGGGAGGCGGTCGGCGAGCGCCCGCCAGCGTGCCGCGTCGGCGGCCGGCGCGCGGTCGGCGGCGCGCAGGGCGTGCCGGGCGGCGGCGACGGCGGAGGCGGTCTGGAGGTTCAGGTTGGCGTTGGTGGTGAACGCCCCGGACCATGCGGTGTTCCAGTCCCCCGTCCACAGCCCGGGCAGCCTGGGCGGCAGCATCCCGGAGGAGGAGAGGAGGTGGTAGCGCCCCGCGGCGAAGAGGCGTTCGAGCAGGGCGGGGCTCTCGGGGCGCGCGAGGAGCGCCGAGCCGGGGAGGGCCCGTTCGGTCGCGTCGGCCCCGAGGTCGAGGGTGACCCGCCGGTAGGCCGGCTCGTGCAGGGCGGTGTGCCGGGCGAGCAGCCAGGCGTGGACGGCGGCGGGATCCGTGGTTCCGGCCCCCGCTCGAAAGCGGGTCGCCCTTCCGGCGCCCTCTCCGACGGCGCCCGCGGTGCCGCTTCCGCTTCCGCTTCCGCTTCCGGCTCTGGTGCCGGTACCGGTACCGGCTCCGGCGGCCAGTGATCGCAGTGCCTCCGTCTCCCCGTCCCGGTCGAAGTCGCCCGCGTGACGGCGGACGCGGGTGAGGAGGAGCAGCCGGCCGGCGCCCTCGATCCGCACGCCGGAGGCGGTGAGGGTGGTGCGTCCGGTGTCGGTGACCAGGAGGGTGAGGCCGGTGTAGCCGAGGGGGCTGTCCGGGTAGCGGGCGCACAGGGTGAGGACGCACTCGCCGCGGGCGGTGGCGACGCCCCGGCCGATCCCGAGGCCGGCGGGGGCGCCGGGCAGCCGGTGGTCGAGGTCGATCTCGACCGACGGACCGGGCGCGGTCACGTACTGCACGACGACGTCGTCGGCGCGGGAGACGAAGACCTCCGAGCGCCGCTCCCCGCACACACCGGTCACCACCCCGGTGGCGAAGTCCACGGACCGGCGCACCGGGAGCGGCCCGGCTGCGGGCGTTCGCCGGAGTCGGGTGGCGAAGCCGGGGTGGAAGGGCTGCACCCAGCACAGCGGGCGGCCGTCCGTGAACGACTCGGCCGCGGTGGCGTCCCCGGCGAGCAGGGCGTCCTGGAGGGCGGGGAGCCGGGCGGCGAGCCGGGGCGGCGCGGTGTCGGCGGGTGCGTTGTTCGGCCGGACGAGGGTGTGGTGGGTGACGGTCACCCGGTCGTCCTCGGGGTCGCCGTCGACCAGGGCGCCGTGCCGGCCGTTCCCGGCGAGGAAGGCGTCCTCCCAGCGGGCGGCGGGCCCGGGTTCCCAGGTGCCGTGGATCACGGACGCTCCTCGGCGAGGACGGCGGGGTGCTCCTCAGGGACGTCGGTTGGGTGCTCCTCCAGGACCTCGGTCGGGCGTTCCTCAGGGACGTCGGTCGGATTCCCCTCCAAGACCTCGGTCGGGTGCTCCTCCAGGACCGCGACCCCGAACCGGTCCAGCTTCAGCGTCCCCTCGACCGGGGTGTCGGTGAGGAGGTCGCGGTGGCGGCCGGGCAGCGGCACCGTGACCGGGTCGCGGCCGTGGTGGAGGAGGAAGAGCAGCCGGCCGCGGCGGACGGCCTCGACGTCCGGGGGGAGGGCGTCGAGGACGGGCCGCACGCCCGCCTCGCGGGCTGCGGTGGCGAGCAGCCCGCTCAGGGCGGCGGGTTCGGGGAGGGTGGAGAGGTACCGGGCGCGGCCGTTGCGGAGGACGGCGGGCAGGCCGTCGAGTTCTCCGCCCCGGTAGGCGGCTTCGGTCTCGGCGCCGTCGGCGGGGGCGAGTTCCTCGGACCACAGGGTGCCGCGGAAGGCGCCGCAGTCGACGTGCTCGCCCTCGTCGAGCGGCCACCACTCGTGGACGAGGTCGATGCCGAGGAGGGCGCGGAGCCGGGCGTCCATGCCGCCGGGCCTGACGCGGTCGTCCCGGTCGGCGACGCCGGTGAGGAAGCCGCAGACGAGGGTGCCTCCGCCGTGGACGTACGCGACGAGGTTCTCGATCGCGGTGTCGTCGAGGAGGTAGAGGTGCGGGACGAGGACGAGCCGGTGGCCGGTGAGGTCGTGGTGCGGGTGGGCGAAGGAGGCGGGGAGGTGGGCGTCGAAGAGGGCGCTGTGCCAGGCGCGGACGAGGCCGGCGTGGTCGACCCGCCGCGAGAGGGCCCCTTCCTGGTCGCCGGCCCACCAGGAGTCCCAGTCGTGGAGGAGGGCGACGTCGGTGGTGACGCTGGTGCCGGCGACCCGGGGGCCGAGCCGGGCGAGGTCCTCGCCGATGCGGACGGTCTCCCGGAAGGCGCGGCCGCGTTCGCCGGCGTGGCCGAGCATGCCGGAGTGGAACTTCTCGGCGCCCTGACGGGACTGGCGCCACTGGAAGTAGCAGACGGCGTCGGCGCCGTGGGCGACGGACTGGAGCGCCCAGAGCCGGTTGAGGCCGTACGGCTTGGGGTGGTTGACGCCCCGCCAGTTGACGGCGCCGGCGGCCTGTTCCATCACCATCCACGGCCGGCCGCCGGCCTGGGAGCGGGTGAGGTCGCCGATCATCGCGTTGTAGCGGCCGCCGTCCGGGTCGCGGGGGTCGGGATAGACGTCGACGGAGACGACGTCCTCCTCCGCCGCCCAGGCCCAGCCGTCCTGGCCGGACCAGAAGGGCATGAAGTTGGTGGTGACGGGGAGGTGCGGGGTGTGGCGCCGGACGATGTCGCGTTCCGCGCGGTAGCACTCCAGGAGCAGGTCCGAGGTGTAGCGGCGGAAGTCGAGGACGTGTGCCGGGTTCCTCAGGTAGTGGGCGCGGCGCGGTGGCAGCACCTCGTCCCAGTCGCCGTACCGCTGGCCCCAGAAGTCGGTGCCCCACGCGGTGTTGAGGGCGTCGAGGGTGCCGTGGCGCTCCCGGAGCCAGCGGCGGAAGGTGCGGGCGGCCTCGTCGCCCCAGTCGTGGGTGCAGTACTCGTTGTTGATGTGCCACATGGTCAGGGCGGGGTGCTCGGCGTAGCGGGAGGCGAGGTCCTCGGTGATCGCGGCCGCGTGCCGCCGGTAGACCTCGCTGGAGTGCGAGAAGTGCTGGCGCGAGCCCCACCACTCGGTGCGGCCGTCCTCGTCGCGGGGCAGGGTCTCGGGGTGGAGCCGCCCCATCCACGGCGGGGGCGAGGAGGTGGGGGTGGCCAGGACGACCCCGATGCCGTGGGCGTGCGTGAGGTCCATCAGCCGGTCGAGCCAAGCGAACTCCCTCACGCCTGGGGACGGTTCGAGACGTGACCAGGAGAAGACGCCGAGCGTGACGGTGCCGACGCCGGCGCGGCGCATGAGCCGCAGGTCGTCGGTCCAGGTCTCCTCGGGCCACTGCTCGGGGTTCCAGTCGCCGCCGTACAGGATGCGGGGCGACCGGCCGGGCGGCCGGGTCACGTCGTCGAGGCTCGGCATCTGACTCTCCGTAGGGGGTGGGGACTTCGGGGTTCAGCCCTTGACGGCGCCGGTGAGCATGCCCTTCCTGAAGTGCTTCTGGACGAAGGGCGAGAGGACGGCGACCGGCAGCAGGGCGAGGACCATGACGGCCATCTGCACGGCGAGTCCGGACAGGTTCCCGGCCTTGACGGCCTGGCCGAGGCCGACCGGGATCTCCTGCTTCTGGACGAGCTGGATGAGGACGTTCTGCAGCGGCATCATGTTCTGGTCACTGAGGTAGATCGAGGCGTTGAACCAGGCGCTCCAGTAGCCCACCGCGTAGAAGAGGGTGATGACGGCGATCACCGCCCTCGACAGCGGCATCACGATCCGCCAGAGGATGCGCAGGTCGCCCGCCCCGTCGATGCGCGCGCTGTCGACGAGTTCGGGCGAGATCCCCATGAAGAAGCCGCGCAGCACGAGGATGTTGAAGACGCTCACCGCGCTCGGCAGGATCAGCGCGAGGTACGTGTCGGTGAGGCCGAGGGTCTGCACGAGCAGGTACGTGGGGATCAGGCCGGCGCCGAAGAACATGGTGGCCATCAGGGCGAGCAGGATGAAGCGGTGACCGAGCGAGCCGGGCCGGGACAGGCCGTACGCGCAGAGGATCGACACCGTCATCGAGAACACCGTCCCGGTCACGGTCACCAGGACGCTGACGATCGCCGCCCGGGTGACCTGGCCGCCGCTCAGCAGCTCCTGGTAGGCGACGAAGGTGAGGTCCCGGGGGACGATCACCAGACCGCCGGTCTCCGTGATCGTCTTCTTCGACGACAGGCTGGTGACGACGACGATCCAGAGCGGGAAGAGGACCGCGAGGCAGGCCCCGCCGAGGAGGGCGCCCTTGGCGGCGAGGCCGGCCCGGCCGGGCGGCTCCTCCCAGACGGGCCGGGCGGGCGCCGACCACCGGCCGCCGCCCGGCCGCGGCCGCCCGGGCTTCGGCCGGCGTCCGGTGGGCCGGGTCGTGGTGTGCTGGGTCACTTGCGGTACACCCCCTGCTCGCCCAGGAGATGGGCGGCCTTGTTCGCCGAGAGCACCAGCACGAGGCCGACGACTCCCTTGACGAGTCCGGCGGCGGCCGCGTAACCGAAGTCCTGGCTGCGCAGACCGGTCCACCACACGAAGGTGTCGAGGACCTCGGCCGCCCCGGGTCCCACGGCGTCGCGCTGGAGCAGCAGCTGCTCGAAGCCGACGGTGAGCGCGTCGCCGACGCGCAGCACGAGGAGCAGTGCGATCACGGGCCGGAGGGCGGGCAGGGTCACGTGCCACATGCGGCGCCACCGGCCGGCGCCGTCCATGGCGGCGGCCTCGTACAGGTCCTGGTTGACGGCGGCGAGCGCGGCGAGGAAGACGATGACGCCCCAGCCGGCGTCCTTCCAGATGCCCTCGGCGGTGACGAGGAACTTGAAGATCCCCGGGTCGGTCATGAGGTCGAATCCCTCGTGGCCGTGTTCCCTGAGGGTCTGCGCGATGATGCCGGCGCCGCCGAGGATCTGCTGGAAGACGGTGACGACGAGCACCCACGAGAAGAAGTGCGGCAGGTACAGGATCGCCTGGACGAGGGCGCGGACGCGGGGCCGCAGCACGCTGTGGACGAGCAGGGCCAGCGCGATGGGCACCGGGAAGAAGAGGAGGAGCTGGAGGAGGAAGAGGACGAAGGTGTTCTCGACGGCGTGCCGGAACCCCGGGTCGGAGAAGACCCGTTCGAACTGGGCGAGGCCGACCCAGGGGCTCTCCAGCATGGCGGTGACGCCGTTGGTGGAGACGTACGGGTCGTAGTCCTGGAAGGCGACCACGTTCCCGAGGATCGGGATGTAGTGGAAGACCAGGACGAGGAGGAGAGCCGGCGCGGTCATGAGGAGGAGGGCGCGGTCGCGCCGGAGGCGCCGGCCGAGGGGGATCCTCCCGGTCCGGCGGTCCGGCCCGCGGTCGCGACCCCGGCCCCGGACCCGGACCCGGCCTCCGCCGGCTCGCCGACGGAGGGCGCGGCGGGGGTGCGCGGTGCGGCCCGCGCCCCGCTCCACGCCCGGGTCCGTCGTCTCGGTGTCGAGCGTGCTCACGGTCAGCTCGCCGCGGAGCCGGTGGTGTCGAGGAGCTTCCGGTACCAGTCGCGCAGCCGGTCGCCGCCCTTGCTCTTCCACTCGGAGACCGCCTGCTGCATGTCGGAGACCTTCTTGCGGCCGCGGACGACGTCCTTCTCCAGCTGCTCGAAGTCGTTCATGAGGCCGGTCCACTGGGACGGCTCGGTGATCGTCATGCCGTAGAAGGACGACTTGCTCGTGACGGCGCCCATCCGCTGCTGCCACTCGACCATGGCCTTCGTGACCTCGGGGGTGTCGGGGTGGGCGATGTACGGGGCGGGGCTGGCGACGAACATCCAGGAGCTGCTGACCTCCAGGTTGCCCGCGTCGTTCTTGACGGGCAGGCCGTCCTCGACGGTGTGGTGGACGCCCTCGACGCCGTAGTCGGTGAGCATCCGCTCCTTGGTGCCGTAGGGGGCGGCGGTGAAGTCGGCGACGGCGAGGACGTCCTCGATGACCGCCTTGGAGCTGCCCTTGCGGACGAAGGCCCAGATGTTGGCGGGGTTGGTGGCCCACAGCTTCGGCGCGCCGCCGGCGTGGCCGGGGATGTCCATCGCGCCCATCGCGAACGACGGGTTCTGGGAGGCCTGTTCGGACGTCTTGGCGTACCAGTGGGAGAGGTCGTTGTTGTAGATCAGGACCTGGCCGGCGGTGAAGCGGTTGCCGGTGTCCCCCTGGTTCTGTGCCTTGTCGTCGGGGTGCACGACCCCGGCGTCGAAGAGCTTGCGGGTCCACTCCAGGGCTTCGAGGTACTCCGGCGTCTCGATGCGGTTGATCAGCTTGCCGTCGACGAGGTGCCAGCCGAGCGCCTTGTCGCTGCCGGAGAGCACGCCGAACATGTTGTACGCGGTCCACGTCATGTCCCCGCAGGCCCACACCTTCGCCTTGGCGCTGGTGATCTCCTTGGCCAGGGCGAGGAACTCGTCCGCGCTCTCGGGGAGTTGCCAGCCCTTCGCCTCGAAGACGTCCTTGCGGTAGAAGGGCGCGATGTTGGTGACGTACGAGGCCGGCATCGGCAGGCCGCGGAGCTTGCCCCCGAAGATCGACCGCTGCCAGGCGTCGGTGGGGATCGCCGCGAGGTTCGGGTACGCCTTGACCTTGTCGCCGGAGAGGTACGGGCCGAGGTCCTCGAACTTGGCGTCGATCGCGGTGGGTATCCTGCCGCCGAGGTTCCACCCGGGAATGACGACCACGTCGGGGATCTCGCTGGAGGCGAGGACGGCGCCGAGCTTCTGGTCGTAGACGTTCCCGTCCTGGTTCTGCCAGGTCACGTCGGTGCCGATGGCCTCGTTCATGGCCTTGTAGTACGGGTTGCCGGGGGCGGGCGGGGTGCCCCAGAGCGGCGCCATGACCGTGAGGGCGGTGCCCTTGCCCCTCTTCGCGGGCACGGAGGCCTTGAGCTCCGCGCTCGGAATGGCGCGGGTGAAGCCGGCGGCGGAGCCGTTCCTCGGTGCGATGTCGGGGGCGACGACGGTGCCGGCGACGAACGCGGGCAGGATCCTCGCCGCGTCTTTGCCCGTGGTGGTGCCGTCCTTCTTCCCCGTGTCCCCGCCCCCGCCGCAGGCCGAGAGCAGCGGTGCGCCGCCGGCGACCGCGGCGGCCACGGCGGTGGCCGACAGGAACGTCCTCCGACTCGGGGCGGATCTCCGGGAGCCCGTGGAGACGGCGTTCGGCGTCATTGCGTCAACCCTTCATGGCACGCGCCAGGGCATACGGCGACCGAGTGGGTCGCCGCCCGGCTGCGGTGGTGGAGATGGATCTGGCGGGGCGTGATCCCCGGCGCCGTCGACCATCGAGTCGAAGCGCTTCGATATGGCTGCGAGGTTAAGTGAACGTCACAGGCGCGGCAAGAGTCGTTTCCGAGATTCTCGACGTTCCGGCCACTTCCCCGGCACGCCAAGACCCCTTTTCCGCAAGGGAAGTGGCCCGCCACCACGCCTTGACACCTCCTCCCCGCACCCGGAGCATCGAAGCGCTTCGAAAACCTCCTCCCTCCCCTCCTCTGCCAAGGGACCCACCCGTGACCGCAGACCGGCCGCCCTTCCGCGACCCCGCGCTCCCCGTCACCCGGCGCGTCGACGACCTCCTCCACCGCCTCACCGCCGACGAACGCCTCGCTCTCCTCCACCAGTTCACGCCCGGCGTCGAGCGCCTCGGCCTCGCCGCCTTCCGCACCGGCCAGGAGGCCCTGCACGGCGTCGCCTGGATGGGACCGGCGACCGTCTTCCCGCAGGCCGTCGGCCTCGGCGCGACCTGGCACCCGGACCTCGTGCACCGGGTCGGCGAGGCGGTGTCCCGCGAGGCGCGGGCCATGCGCGCCAAGGACGACCGGGTCGGCCTCAACGTGTGGGCGCCGACCGTGAACCTGCTGCGCAACCCGCTCTGGGGGCGCGGCGAGGAGGGGTACTCCGAGGACCCGGTCCTGACGTCCGCCATCGCCACCGCGTTCACCCTGGGGCTGCGCGGCGACCACCCGCTCCACTGGCGCACCGCCCCCGTCCTCAAGCACTGGCTGGCGCACAACAACGAGGCGGCGCGCGACACCTCGTCGGCCTCCGTCCGGCCGCGCGTGCTGCACGAGTACGACCTGCGGTCCTTCCGGGGCGCCGTGGAGGCCGGCGCGGTCGCCGGGGTGATGCCCGCGTACAACCTGGTCAACGGCCGCCCGAACCACCTCTCTCCCCACCTGGAGACGGAGCTGCGCGGCTGGACGGACCAGGAGCTGCTCGTGTGCTCCGACGCGGGCGCCCCCTCCAACCTGGCCGACTCGCAGGGCTACTTCGCCACCCACGAAGAGGCCGTCGCCGCAGCGCTCCGCGCCGGCGTCGACTCCTTCACCGACCACGGAACGGACGCCTCGATCGTCCTGGGCCGGCTGCGCGGAGCCCTGGAGCGCGGGCTCATCGACCACGAGGACGTGGACCGGGCGGTGCGGCGGCAGTTGACCGTGCGGTGCCTGCTCGGCGAGTTCGACCCCGACTCCGGCCCGTACGCCGCCGAGGACCGCTTCGACACCCCCGAACACCGCGAGTTGGCCCGCGAGGCGGCGGAGGCGGCGGTGGTGCTGCTCAAGAACGAGCCGGCGGTATCCGCGACTGTCCGCGGTGCGGACGGCGCCGGTGGCACCGGTGGGGTGAGTGGAACGGATGACGCGGGTGGGGCGGGTCGGGAGAGTGAGACGGACGGCGCGGGTGGAACCAGTGGAACGGATGACGCCGACGGCGCGACCCGCGTGAACACCTCCGCCGGCGTCGGTCCGCTGCTGCCGCTCGCGGACGACGGGAGCCTCCGCATCGCGGTGGTCGGACTCCTCGGCGACGCCTGCAAGTCGGACTGGTACAGCGGCGGCCTGCTCCACCGCTCGTCCCCGCTGGACGGTCTGCGGGAGCGCTTCGACGCCGACCGCGTGGACTTCGCCGAGGGCGTGGACCGCATCCGTCTCCGTACCGCGTCCGGCGCCCGGCTGCGGGTCCCCGACGCCCGGGACGCGGAGCCCGTACGCGGCTCCGCCGGCGCCCTCGACCCGGCGCTGGTCGCCGGCCGCACCGACCTCCCCCCGCTGACCACCGACCCGGAGGGCTCCGAACTGGCCCTGATCGACTGGGGCGGCGGAGTCCTGACCCTGCGCGCGCCCGACGGCCGGTACCTCTCGGTCGCCGACGACGGCCTCGTCCGCGCGTCGGCGGACGAACCCGGCGGCTGGGTCGTCCAGGAGACGTTCCGGCTCGAAGCCCATGGGGACGGGCACCTCCTTGTGCACCTCGGGACGGGGGGCTACGTCTCTGTCGCCACCGCGGGCGTGAAGGTTGCCGCCGATCGCGCATCCGCCGAGACGTTCACCGTCGAGACCGTCGAACGCGGCGAGGACGCGGTCGCCCGCACCGCCGCCGCGGCCGACGTCGTGATCGTCGTCGCCGGCAACGACCCCCACATCAACGGCCGCGAGACCGAGGACCGCACGACCCTCGCCCTCCCCGCCCACCAGGACCGCCTGTGGCGCGCCGCTCACGCCGCCAACCCGCGGACGGTCCTCGTCCTCGTCTCCGCCTACCCGTACGCGGTCCCCGGGGCCGCCGCGGCCCTGCCGGCCCTCCTCTGGACCGCCCACGGCGGCCAAGCGGCCGGCACGGCCCTCGCCCGCGTCCTGGCCGGCGACCTCTCACCGGCCGGCCGTCTCCCCCAGACCTGGTACGCCTCCGACGACGACCTGCCCGACATGCTCGACTACGACGTGATCGGCAGCCGCCAGACCTACCTCTACTTCGACGGCACGCCCCTCTTCCCCTTCGGCCACGGCCTCTCGTACACGACCTTCGCGTACGCGGACCTGACCGCCGCCGTCGACGACGACGGGGAGACCGTCCGCATCTCCTGCATCGTCACCAACACCGGCCCCGTCGCCTCCGACGAGGTCGTCCAGATCTACGCCCGCGCCGTCACCCCTTCCGTCCCCCGCCCCCACCGCGAACTCGTCTCCCACCGGCGCACCCACCTCGCCCCCGGCGCCTCCGCCGCCCTCTCCTTCGAGGTGCCCGTGACCGCCCTCGGCCACTGGGACGTGGCCCACGGGCGCTGGGTCGTCGAGTCCGGCGCGTACGAGATCCAGGCGGGCGCCTCCAGCACGGACATCCGCCGCACCGTCGGCGTCGAGGTCGCCGGCACGGCCCCGAGCCCTCGCCCGGTCGTCACCGGCGGCCTCGCCGCCGCCGACTACGACGACCAGTCCGGCACGGTGATCGTCGACCGCACCACAACCTCGGGCGACGCGGTGACCCCGTCCTCACCGGACGAGCCCGGCACCCTCGTCTACCACTCCTGCGACTTCGCCGACGGCATCACCGAGGTGGCCGTCACCGCCGCGGGCGAAGGCACGATCGAGGTGTCGCTCCCCTCCGGCCGCCCGGTCCGCGTCGAAGTGCCGGACACCGGCGGCCCGTACGCGTACCGCACCCTGAACGCGCCCTTGGACGCCCAGGACGTCACGGACCTTCGCGTCATGCTCCACGGGTCGGTGCGACTCGCCCGCCTGGACTTCCGGGGCTGACGGCGAAGGCGTCCACCTGCGACGCCCGGCGCAGGTCCTTCCACACGGAATGCGCGGCTCGCAGAGGGGGTGTGTACTGGAAGGGAGTGGGCGAGTGTCATGGGGCGCTGGAGACAACCCCCTTGTCGTGGGTGTTGCCGTGCTGATGACCGCCGAGTCGCCGCCGCCTTCAGTCCTGCACCGCCCCTCCCCCTCGCGAGGGGTCCGCACCAGTGCGGCACCACCGGGGCTGACCGTCGCGACAAGTCGAGCCGTAAGTCGAGCCATGAGTGAAACATTCCACACCGAAATCCTGCACGTCGGGGCCACCATTCCCGTGGGGGTCGGCCCGGTCGGCGTGGCGGTGGACGTCCACAACCAGGTGTTCGTCACGAACAGCGCAAGCGGCACGGTGTCGGTGGTCACATCGACGACCAATACCGTGACCACCACCATCGGGGTCGGGTTCGGGCCGGTGAGCGTGGCGACCGATCCGCAGTTCGGCGTCTTCGTGGCCAATGCCGTCGGCAGCACCGTGTCCGTGATCGACAGGTTCAACCATCCCCTCGCGACCCTCGACCTGGGCGGCCCCTCCGGGCCGCCGCCCGGCACGGTGAGGGTGGCCGTCGATCACATTCCGGGCCGCGCCTACGTGACCCAACACGTGGGCCACAGGATGTCGACGATCCACACCAGTGCCAACCCTCCCCTCGTCTGGCCTTTCGCCATGGAAGTCCCGGGCCCCCTGGGCATCGCGATCGATACCGTGAAGCACGTCGCGTACGTGACGCAACCGGATCTCGACACGGTGTCGGTGGTCGATCCCGTGGCCCACGAGGTCACGGCGACGTTTTCCGTGGGCCACCGACCCACCGGTATCGCGATCGACGCCCAGAAGCGTCGTGCCTACGTCGCCAACTCCGGCTTCACGACGGTGTCGATCATCAACATGACGACCGGCGCGGTCCACGACGTCGACGTCGCTTCGCATCCGGTCGCCGTGGCCGTCGACACGAAGGGGAACGCGTACGTGAGCCTGTCCGACGGCGCGGTGAGGGTGATCGACGCGGAGTCGAGCAGTACGAGTGCGGCGATTCCGGTCGGATCCCAGCCGGAGGGCCTGGTCGTCGAGCCCCACAGCAATCGCCTCTATGTCGCCAACAGGGGCGACGGCACCGTCTCGGTGATCGACCTCGCCGGCGGATAGCCGCCCCGGCGTGAACGGCCGGGAGCGGCCGTGACGGCGTCAGCCGTGACCCTCACGCCGGTCTACGGCACGGCCGGGCCCCCGGGTCGGAGCCCTGGCTCACCGTGACCGCGCGCTGCATGGACGTCGGGTGCGCCTCGCTTCTCCTTCTCAGCCGCGGAGGGTGTCGACGGCCTTCTCGATGCGCCGTCGGCGCGTGTCGGCCCCCTTCGCGCTCTCGATGGCGAGCACGTGCTGGCGCTTGCGGGTGTGGGAGAGACTGTCGTATGCGGCGCGAATGAAGGGGTCTTCGTCCAGGGCCGCGGCGAAGTCCGGCGGCTCGACGACGACGCGCGGCTCGGTGTCGAGCTCCAGCTCGACCTCGACCTCCTCGCCGGTCTCGACACCCGCGGCCTCGCGGTTGGCCTTGCTGAGGCCGAGCAGGTGGCGGCCTCGCATGATGGCGACCCGGCTCTTCCAGGAATGGCCGTTGACCGTGATCGTCACCGGCGGGCGCGCGCCTCCGCCGAGCGCGGCCACCACCTCGGGCGGAACTTCCAGGCCCCGCATCCGCTCCGGCGGCTCGACGTGGGACAGAAACTTCATGGTCTTCCTCCTGTTGGTCGGCCGGTTCGCCGCGGATCGCTCCCGCCCGGCTCCGACGGCCGCTCCGAACGGCCGGATCCCGGGGGCGCCGCAGCCGAGACTCCGGACGTCGCCGTCCGGGTCCGCGCAGGTACCGCCGCAGCCGCCCCACGGCAGCGCACCGGCGGGCTTGAGGATCGTAACGTCGGCCCTCCGTGTCTCGTCGCCGTATCTCGGCCATGTCGTGGATCAGTTCCCGTCCCGGACGCCGCTGGGTCCCAGTGTCCCGACCGGGTAGGGGAGTTCGACGCCCGCCCATCGTCGATCTTCGCGAACGGTGCGGTCAGCGGTTCTCGTTCGTCACACGACGATCTCGGGCACCCCCTGCTCACCCCGGGACAGCAGGCAGCACGGTGGCTGCTCAGCCGAGACCGGAGTCTCGGCCGGGGAAGAAGTCGGCGCTTTGGACGTACTCCATCGCCTTGGTGAACTCCGGCTCGCCGAGGCGGTGTTCCCGCTCCTGCGAGCTCAGGTCCCCCACGCGGGTCTGGATCCAGTACAGGTTGCCCAGCGGGTCCCGCACGCGCCCGACCCGGTCGCCGAAGAACAGGTGGTCAGGTCGTGTCCTAGAAGGCGATCGGCAGACGACGCGCTCGGGCGTGAACCGTGGCTGACGTCGTCGGCCGATGAGGCCGTGATGGAGCTGCTCCTCGGCACGGAGTGCGTCGCAGCCACGGACAAGCCAGGGTGGAGCCGGCCGCACTTCGATGACGGTTAGGTCGGAGCGCGCGGTTTCGACGCCCTCGCGGCGTTCCGCAACACCGCGCCCGGCTCGCCCCCGATCGGCTGCGCGCTGGACTGGCTCGCCTTCCTGTGGGCCGAGACCGCCATCGCCCTGTGCCTGACCGTGGTGGTCAACGGAGTTCGCACGGCCCTCCGGTCGGACGACGTGCCTCGGTCCCTGCGACCTTCATGAGACCTCGCCTGAAGCGTCATCCGGCCGCCCCTTGCCGCCGGGCATCCGACGGACAGGCAGGCCGGCTCCCGCGGTGCGGGTGCCGGCCTGCCTGTGCGGTCGGTAGTGACTACGGCGCGATCTCGAACTCGGGTGGCTGGAGACCCGCGAGGCACCGGGTGTCCGGTGCGGTCGGCTTGGCGAAGAACGAGGTGGTGATGGTCTGCGCGCAGCGGGAGTCGGCGAAGACGACGTGGGCCACGTAGGGGATCGTGACGTTGGTGGAGCGGCTCAGCGTACGGGCCACGTACGCCCCGTTGCTGGGCGCGGTCTGGGCGTCGAACCCGCCGTTCAGGGTGAGGGTCGGGATGTCGCTGCGGGTCACGTCCCGGATCCAGGGCGGTGCCGCGGGGACGTCCCAGGCACGGCAGTCGGCGTGCAGCCAGGCGAGCTGCGGGGCGTTGGCCAGCATGGAGCGGGGGAACGACGGGAACGCGCTGCGCCCGCCCCGGACGATGTCGGCCCGGCTCTCGTACGGTGTCCACTGGCTGCAGAAGATGCCGTAGACGAGCCCGTGGGCGACCCTTCCCATGGCCTCCGGGCTGTACTTGCCGCCGGCGATCTGCTCGGCGATCCGCTGCGGGTTGCCGTGGGCCAGTTCGTCGAGGGAGCGGGGCACCCCGGCCGCCACGTGGGTGGCGGAGGTCAGCCAGGTGACCAGGTTCGCCCCGTCCAGCACGACCTTCACCGGCTCGGGGCGGCCCGGGACGGTGACGGTGGTGGTGATCGGGTGGGCTTCCAGCTCGCTGACGAGGCGGAGGAAGGTGGCCTTCAGGTTCGGGTAGCGGGTGTTGCAGGCGGGCTGGTCCGCGCAGGCCTTGAAGAGCCCGTCGAACCCCTCTCGTGCGGCCTTCCAGGTCACCGCCCCGCCGCCCAGGGAGGGCGGCAGGACGCCGTCGATGCCGACGGACCGGATGCCCTTCGGGTGCAGGCGCATGTAGTTGAGCGCCAGGTGGGTGCCGTACGAGATGCCGAAGACGTTCCACTTCTTCACGTGCAGCGTCTTGCGCAGGGCGTCGTAGTCGGCCGAGCTCTCGATGTCGTTGTAGGCACTGCGGTCGGCCCCTTGGCCCTCCACCCGGTCGCGGCACTCCCTCGTCGCATCGACGTGCAGGCGCCCGGTGGACGGCGCGTTGGAGACGAGGGCGAGGGCGCGCGCGTTGAACTCGTCGATGTTCGGGCAGGTGACCTCCGGAACGGCCGAGTAGGTCCCCCGCTGGGACATGAAGATCACGTCGCGGTCGCGGTTCAGGTTGCCCTTGAGCGCCATCGGGATCTCGGAGACCGCGTCGTCGCCGGGTCCGCCGGCGAGCCACACGATCGGGTCGGGTACGGGTCTTTTCGTGGCCGCCGGGATGATCGCCACGCCCAGCGTGATCCTGCGTCCCTCGTGGGCCCTGGGCCCCTTGGGTCCCTCGGACCGGGAGCGGTTCTCGGGCACGGTGAGGGTGCCGCAGCGGGCGCGCGCCAGATCGGGGATCGGGTCCGCCGTCCGTGGGCAGGGGCCCGGTTCGAAGTGGGCGTCGCCCACTGTGCGGGCGACCGTGCCGATCGGGCCGTCGGTGCCGGACTCGGCGTGTGCGGGCAGCGCGGCGAGGCCGACGACGAGGGCGCCGGCCGTGGCTCCGGCCAGCGCGGCCGGGAGCTGTCGCGCGGTGCACCGGCGGGAGGTCGGGCGAGGGGACATCGTGCGTCCTCCGGATCAGGGGATGATGGTGAACGGTTTGGGCACGACACCCGCCACGCAGCCGATGTCGGGCGCAGTCGGCCGAGCCAGGAAGGAGACCAGGACCGACGCGGCGCAGGGCTCCTGGGGCACCACCCAGTGGGTGATCCCGGGGATCACCACGGCGGTCGAGCGGGGCAGCGTACGGCCGGCGAACGGCCCCCAGCTCGCGCCGGTCTTCGCGTCGAAGGTCCCGCTGATGATGAGCGCGGGCACTTCGCTGTGGGTCGCGATCCGCTGGACCTCGGTGCGGTCCGGGACGTTCCAGGCGCGGCACAGGTCGTGCTCGAAGGGCAGCTGCGGCGCGTGCGCCAGCACGGAGTCCGGCCAGCCCGGGAAAGCCCGCCGGCCCGCCTTCAGCACGTCGCGCTTCGAGAAGCCCGGCTCCCACTCGGCGCAGGCCACCGAGTGCGTCAGCCCGTGGGCGAACTCGCCGATGGCGGGCGTCGCGCCGGCGGCCTGGGCCTGGGCGAGGCGCTCCGGATTACCGGTGGCGAGTTCGTAGAGCGCCGCGGGGACGTCGGCGGACGGGACCAGTCGGCCGTTGGCGACCAGCAGGTTCACCAGTGCGCCCCCGTCGAGGACGACCTTGACCGGGGTTCCGCCACCGGGCGGCGGCACGGTCAGCCTCAGGGGGTTCGCCTCCAGCCGCCGGACCTGCTCCGTGAGCGTGCGGGAGAGGTTCGGGTAGCGGGCGTCGCATGCGGGCTGAGCCTCACAGGCCGCGAAGATCGCGTTGATCCCCTCCTGGGCGCTGTCCCAGGCCCACGGCAGGCTCACGGTCTGCGGCGGCACGACCGAGTCGATCGCCAGCGAGCGGATGCCGTGGGGGTGCCGGCGCAGGTAGGTGAGGCCCAGGTCGGTGCCGTAGGAGTAGCCGTAGACGTTCCACTTCTTGATGCCCAGGGCCTTGCGCAGGTCGGCGAAGTCCGCTGCGTTCTCCGTGGTGTTGTAGGCGGTGAGGTCGATTCCCTCGGCCGTCAGCCGGTCCCGGCACTCCTTCGCCGCGCGCACCAGCCCTCGTCCGGTCGACGGCGCGTCGTAGGGCAGGCCCACGGCGGTCGCGTTGAACCGGTCCATCTCCGGGCAGGCGAGGTTCGGCTGCGAATAGAGGGCGCCGCGCTGGGTCATGACGATCAGATCGCGGTCCCTGTTCACCTGCGAGGCGATCAGGAACGGGATGGCCCCGATCGCGTCTCCACCGGGCCCCCCTTCCATGAACACCACCGGGTCCCCGGTCGGCTTCGCCGAGGTGGCCGGAATGATCGCGACGGCCGTCCGGATCGTCCGCGTCTTCTTGCGCGTGCGGTTCTCAGGCACTTCCAGGAACCCGCACCGCCCGGGAATCGGCTCCGGCGCCTTCGGGCACGGACCGGGCACGAACCGCGCCGAATGCCCCGGCCGGTGCTCGTCGCCCGGTGGCTTCGGGGAGCTCCCCGGCGCGGAGCCGACCGCGCCCACGACAGCGAGACCGGCCGCGACAAGCGCCGCCGTCCTCGTGCGCGCACCTCTGGGGCGTCGCCGTGCGGACCGGCGCCTCGCCCTGTCCCGTACCGCCCCGCCCGTCCCTCCCACGGACCGCGGGCCCCTCGGACCGATGTCTTGTTCCGTCATGTGATCCCGTCTCTCTTGCGTTCCCGGCCCCGGCCCGGCCGGGACGACACCGCGTGGCTCCGCCACCGGACGCAGGTCGGGGGCAGGCGTCGCGTAGCGCCAGCCTCAGCTCGTGCAGGCGCCGTCCACCAGTCGAGGAGTCCACTCGGAGCAGTCGGGCATCCCCTCGGGGCCGGCCCCGCACGACCGACCACCCCGCGCGGCCCGGGGCGGGGAGAACCGTGCCGCTTCGCGGAAGCCGGCCACGTCGATGCCCTGGTCGGTTCGGGTGCCCGAGCGGGCGGGACGGGCGGCCCGGGCCGGGTGTGCGGGTCGGGTGGCCGGGCGGGACGGGCCGGGGACGTGGCGGTCGGCCACTCTCGGCCGACGGGGCCGACGGCGCCACCTGGCCGGCCCCATGACCGCACGGCGGCCGGCCGCCTATGCGGTGCCGTCGTCCAGGACGAACCGGCCCGGGCCTTCGGCCAGGTCTCCCGGCCCCAGGGTCCGTACCTCGTACGGCAGGTCGGTGCCCGTGACTTCCACGCGGGGGCCGTTCGGGGTCCGCGTGACCCGGTAGACCGCCGCAGGGGCGCCGCGGTGGTCGGGGACGGTGACGGTGGTCGTGGTGCCGGGCGGGGTGCCGGGGGCCACCAGGAGGGTGAGGCCGTCGAGCCAGTCGCCGTCCGGGCGGGAGTCGTCGGCGGCGAGGGGGAGGACGGCGCCGGGGCGGACGTACAGCGGGAGGCTGTGGAGGTCGTGGGTCTCGTGGCGCCAGGCGGGGCCGGTGACCGTCTCGCCGGTGAGGAGGTGGGTCCATTCGCCGGCGGGCACGTACACCTCGACGGCGCCGCCGGGGTGCATGACCGGCGCGACGAGGAGGTCGGGGCCGAGCATGTACTGGCGGTCCAGGGTGCGGCAGGCGGGATCGTCGGGGAACTCGAGCAGCATGGGGCGCATGACGGGGACGCCGGTGGTGTGGGCCTCGACGGCGGCGCCGTACAGGTAGGGCATCAGCCGGTGCTTGAGCCGGGTGAAGCGGCGGGCGACCTCGACGGCGGCGGCGCCGAACTCCCAGGGGACGCGGTAGGAGTCGCTGCCGTGGAGGCGGCTGTGGGAGGAGAGGAGGCCGAAGGCGAGCCAGCGGGTGAAGACCTCGGGGTCGGGGGTGCCCTCGAAGCCGCCGATGTCGTGGCTCCAGAAGCCGAAGCCGCTGAGGGAGAGGGAGAGGCCGCCGCGCAGCGACTCGGCCATGGCCTCGAAGGAGGCCCAGCAGTCGCCGCCCCAGTGGACGGGGAACTGCTGGCCGCCGGCGGTCGCGGAGCGGGCGAAGAGGACGGCCTCGCCGGTGCCGCGCTCCTTCTCCAGGAGTTCGAAGACGGTCCGGTTGTAGAGCTGGGCGTAGTAGTTGTGCATGCGGGCGGGGTCGGAGCCGTCGTGCCAGACGACGTCGGTCGGTACGCGCTCGCCGAAGTCGGTCTTGAAGCAGTCGACGCCCTGGGCGAGCAGGGGGCGCAGCTTGTCCTGGAACCAGGTCCTGGCCTCGGGGTTCGTGAAGTCGACGAGGGCCATGCCGGGCTGCCAGAGGTCCCACTGCCAGACGTCGCCGTCGGGTCGGCGGACGAGGAGGCCCCGCTCGGCGCCCTCGGCGAAGAGTTCGGACTTCTGGGCGATGTACGGGTTGATCCAGAGGCCGACGCGCAGGCCGCGTTCCTTGAGGCGGGTGATGATCCCGGCGGGGTCGGGGAAGGTCTCGGGGTCCCAGCGGAAGTCCGACCACTGGTACTCGCGCATCCAGAAGCAGTCGAAGTGGAAGACGGAGAGCGGGATGCCGCGCTCGGCCATGCCGTCGACGAACGAGGTGACGGTCGCCTCGTCGTAGCGGGTGGTGAACGAGGTGGTCAGCCAGAGGCCGAAGGACCAGGGCGGCGGCAGGGCGGGGCGGCCGGTCAGCGCGGTGTAGCGGGCGAGGACGTCCTTGGGGGTGGGGCCGGCGACGACGAGGTACTCCAGAGTCTGGTCCTCGACGCTGAACTGGACCTGGCCGACGGCTTCGGAGCCGACCTCGAAGGAGACGCGTCCCGGGTGGTCGACGAAGACGCCGTAGCCGCGGGAGGAGAGGTAGAACGGGATGTTCTTGTAGGCCTGTTCGCTGCTGGTGCCGCCGTCGGCCTGCCAGATGTCGACGCTCTGGCCGTTCTTCACGAAGGGGGTGAAGCGTTCGCCGAGGCCGTAGATCTGCTCGCCGACGCCGAGCGCGAGCTGGACGGCCATGTGGTGGCCGCCGTCGGGGGTGGTGACGAAGGCGGTGCCCTTGCGGCCCGCCTCGGTGAGGAGTCGTCCGTCGGCGTCCGTGAAGCTCAGCGTCCAGGGCGCGGCGCGGTCCAGGCGCAGCCGCAGCGGCCCGGAGGCGAGTTCGACGACCGATCCGTCCTCGTGCACCGCTCCGGTGGCCGGTCCGCCGTCCGCGAGGGCGAAGTCCGGTCCCCGGCGGGCCTTTCCGGCGTGGTGGGTGACGCGGACCCCGATGACGCCTTCGGCGCGGGCGCGGCACTCCACGGTCAGGAGGGCGGAGTTCAGGGTGTCGCCGCGGGTCAGGACCCGCTTGACGGAGGCGTAGGCGGTGAAGCGGTCGGCTTCGGTGCGCAGGTCGCGGACTTCGGTGGCGTACGAGGCGTGGACGCCTTCGCGCATGAGCCAGAAGCCGTCGGTGAACTTCATGCGGGTCCTTGGGGAGGGGGCGGAGGGGCTCCGCGGAGCCCCCAATAGTTATCCCAGAAAACAAAACGGCGAACCAGCCCCGTCACCCCTCGGATCCCCTCGGACCCCGCACGACAGAAAACGCTTTCACGAACCCTGTGCGAAGCATTGACGAAACACGAACACCCCCCTAACTTCATGCCCGTTGCACTTCGTACGTCATATATGAGACGCGATACACGAGATCTGAGAGTGCTCCATGGCCTTCGCCCCCAGCCCCATCCCGTCCCGCACCCAGTACGTCCTGGAAGCGATCAAGCACGACATCCTCACCGGGGGCCTCAGCCCCGGGCAGGCGCTCGTGGAGACCGAACTCGCCGCGCGCTTCGGGGTGTCGAAGACCCCGGTGCGCGAGGCGCTCAAGACCCTCGCGGGCAGCGGGCTCGTGGTGATGAGCCAGTACAAGGGCGTCACGGTCCGGATGGTCGACGCGGACATGGCCCGCGCCGTCTACGACGTGCGTCTGCTCCTGGAGCCCGAGGCGGTCCGCCGCGCGGTCGCCTCGGGCGCCCCGCTCGACACGGCGCACGAGGCGCTGCGCCGGGCCGCCGGAGCCGAGGACCCGGCGGAACGCTCCCTGGCCAACAGGGAGTTCCACCGCGCGCTCTACCTGCCCTGCGGCAATCCGCTGCTCGGCCGGATGCTCGACGAGGTCCGCGACCAGGCCGCCCTGGTCTCCACGGTCGCCTGGGCCGCCGTCCCCTCCTGGGAACGCGAGGCCGCGGAGCACGAGGAGATCCTGCGGCTCGCCGTCGCGGGCGACGTCGACGGGGCCGGCCGCGCCGTACACGACCACATCGCCTCCTTCGTCGAGCGCGCCTTCCCTTAGCGGGCCTCCCGTAGCAGGCGCTCTCCCCAGCGGGCTTCTTCGCGTAGCGGGCCCCTTCCCGTCACAGGCGCCGTCCCTGGCAGGCGCCTTCCGTAGCAGGCGCCTCCCGTCATAGGCGCCTCCCGTATCGGCCGCCCCGCCGGCCGGACCCGGCGCGCCGCCCGTCGGTCACCGGGACCGGCCGAAGACGACCGCGAGGACCGGCGCGACCGCGCCGATGCCGATGCCGACACCCCCTTCCCCCGTGAACAGCGGGCGGGCGCCCACCCCGTGGGCTCCGGCCCGGGAACGAACTGCGAGGCACCATGGAATTCGAGACAATGAGGGCCGCCCTCGCCGACGTCGTGGCGATCCCGGTCACCCCCTTCGCCGAGGACGGCTCGGTCGACACGGCCGCCCACCGCGCGCTGCTGCGGCGGCTGCTCGACGGAGGGGTCCGCACCCTCACGCCGAACGGCAACACCGGCGAGTTCTACGCCCTCACCCCCGAGGAGCGCCGCACCGTCACCGAGGCGACCGTCGAGGAGGCGGGCGGGCGGGCCGTGATCCTGGTCGGCGTCGGCCACGACGTGCCGACCGCGGTCGAAGCCGCCCGGCACGCCCACGCCACCGGCGCCGACATGGTGATGGTCCACCAGCCCGTCCACCCGTACGTCTCCGAGAGCGGCTGGGTCGACTACCACCGCGCCATCGCCGAGGCCGTCCCCGAACTCGGCGTCGTCCCCTACATCCGCAACCCGCTCCTGGGCGGGGCCCGGCTCGCCGAGCTCGGCGCCGCCTGCCCGAACGTCGTCGGCGTGAAGTACGCGGTGCCGGACGCGGCCCGCTTCGCCGGCTTCGCGCGGGACGCGGGCCTCGACCGGTTCGTCTGGGTGGCGGGCCTGGCCGAGCCGTACGCCCCGGCGTACTTCGCGAGCGGCGCGACCGGCTTCACCTCCGGACTGGTCAACGTCTCCCCCGGGCTCTCCCTGGAGATGCTGCACGCGCTGCGGGCCGGCGACTACCCGACGGCGATGAAGGTGTGGGAGCGGATCCGCCGCTTCGAGGAGCTGCGCGCGGCGAACGGCAGCGCCGACAACGTGACGGTGGTCAAGGAGGCCCTCGCCTCCCTCGGCCTGTGCCGCCGCGCGATCCGCCCGCCGAGCCGCGAACTCCCGGAGGCGGCACGGGCCGAGGTCGCGGCGATCGTCGGCGGGTGGCCGATATGAGCCCCGAGCCCGACGGCGGGGGCCGCAGGCCCGAAGAGCTCCGCAGGCCCGAAGAGCTCCGCAGCCACCAGTGGTACGGCACGGACGGGTTGCGCTCGTTCAGCCACCGGGCCCGGACCCGGCAGCTCGGCTATCTGCCCGAGGAGCACCTCGGCAAGCCGGTGATCGCGATCCTCAACACCTGGTCCGACATCAACCCCTGCCACGTCCATCTGCGCGACCGGGCCCAGGCCGTGAAGCGGGGCGTGTGGCAGGCGGGCGGCTTCCCGCTGGAGTTCCCCGTCTCCACCCTCTCGGAGACGTTCCAGAAGCCGACGCCGATGCTCTACCGCAACCTCCTCGCCCTGGAGACGGAGGAGTTGCTGCGTTCGTACCCGGTGGACGGGGCGGTCCTGATGGGCGGCTGCGACAAGACGACGCCGGCGCTCCTGATGGGCGCCGCCTCGGTCGACCTGCCGACCGTGTTCGTGCCGGCCGGTCCGATGCTGCCCGGCCACTGGCGCGGCGAGACGCTCGGCTCCGGCACGGACATGTGGAAGTACTGGGACGAGAAGCGGGCCGGGCTGATCGGCGACTGCGAGATGGCCGAGCTGGAGAGCGGACTCGCCCGCTCCCCGGGCCACTGCATGACGATGGGTACGGCGTCCACGCTCACCGCCGCCGCCGAGACGCTGGGCGTGACGGTGCCGGGCGCCTCCTCCGTACCGGCGGTCGACTCCGGGCACGACCGGATGGCGGCGGCCTCGGGCCTGCGGATCGTGGAGCTCGTACGGCGGGACCTGCGGCTGTCGGAGCTGCTGACCCGGGAGGCGTACGAGGACGCGGTCGCGGCGGTCCTGGCGCTCGGCGGCTCGACGAACGCCGTCATCCACCTGATCGCCATGGCCGGGCGCTCCGGGGTGAAGCTCACCCTCGACGACTTCGACCGGATCGCCCGGACGGTGCCGGTGCTGGCGAACCTGCGGCCCGGCGGGCGGTACCTGATGGAGGACTTCCACTTCGCGGGCGGCATGACCGGGTTCCTGTCGCGGCTCACCGACGTGCTGCACCTGGACCGGCCGACCGTCTCGCACGGGAGCCTGCGCGAGCAGCTCGCCGGCGCGCTCGTGCACGACGAGGAGGTGATCCGGGACCGGGCGAGGCCGCTGGCCGCCGAGGGCGGGGTCGCGGTGCTGCGCGGCAACCTCTGCCCGGACGGCGCCGTCATCAAGCACATCGCGGCCGAGCCCCGGCTGCTGAAGCACACCGGCCCGGCGGTCGTCTTCGACGACTACCGGACGATGCAGCGGACCATCGACGACCCGGCCCTCGGCATCACCGCCGACCACGTGCTCGTGCTGCGCGGGGCGGGCCCCAAGGGCGGTCCGGGGATGCCGGAGTACGGCATGCTGCCCATCCCCCGGTACCTCCTGGAGCAGGGGGTGCGGGACATGGTCCGGATCTCCGACGCCCGGATGAGCGGGACGAGCTACGGGGCGTGCGTGCTGCACGTGGCGCCGGAGTCCCATGTCGGCGGACCCCTCGCCCTCGTCCGCACGGGCGATACGATCACCCTCGACGTCGCGGCACGCTCCCTCCATCTGCACCTCACGGAGGAGGAGTTGAGCGGCCGTCGGGCCGCGTGGACACCGCCGCCGGCCCGGTACGAGCGGGGCTACGGCGCGCTGTACATGGAGCAGGTCTCCCAGGCCGACACCGGCTGCGACTTCGCGTTCCTGGCCCGGCCGGGAACCACCCCCGATCCGTACGCGGGCTGAGCCCCGCCCGGCGGCCCCGGCCGTCCGACCGTCCGTCCCGCACCGCGTCCCGCCTGTCCGAGATCTCGAACGTCGTTCGCGAAGCGCTTCACCGAGAACGGAGCCGCCGTCATGGCCTCAGCTGTGACCCCACCGCCCCCGGCCGTACCGGCACGGGCACGCCGCCGCACGGGAGCGAGCCCCCGCCGACTTCCGTACCTGCTGATCGCCCCGGCCGGACTGCTGATGCTGGGCTTCATCGCCTACCCGGTGCTCAGCGTCTTCTACTACAGCCTCCAGCACTACAACCCCACGAAGCCCTGGCGGAACGGGTTCGCGGGCCTGGACAACTTCACGCGGATCTTCACCGAGGACCCGCACTTCTGGGGAACGCTGACCTTCAGCCTGAAGTGGGTCGTCGTCGAGGTGACGCTCCAGCTGCTGTTCGGGCTCGCGCTCGCCCTCATCGTGAACCAGACGTTCGTCGGCCGCGCCCTGGGCCGGGCCCTGGTCTTCTCGCCGTGGGCGGTCTCGGGCGTGCTCACCTCGGCGATCTGGGTGCTGCTCTACAACTCCCAGACGGGCATCAGCCGTTACCTGGCGGACCTGGGCCTGGGCACGTACGGCACGTCCTGGCTCTCGGACACCTCCACCGTGTTCCCGGCGGCGATCGTCGCGGACCTCTGGCGCGGGGTGCCGTTCTTCGCGATCCTCATCCTGGCCGACCTCCAGTCCGTACCGAAGGACCTGTACGAGGCGGCCGAGGTCGACGGGGCGGGCCGGATCCGCCAGTTCGTCCACATCACGCTCCCCCACATCCGGGACGCGATCGTCCTGTCGACGCTGCTGCGGGCGGTCTGGGAGTTCAACAACGTCGACCTGCTGTACACGCTGACCGGCGGCGGCCCCGCGGGCGAGACGACCACCCTGCCGCTGTACATCGCGCACACCAGCGTCGACGCCCACAACTTCGGATACGCCTCCGCCCTCACCACGGTGGCGTTCGTGATCCTTCTCTTCTGCTCGATGGTCTATCTGCGCCTGAGCAAGTTCGGAGGCGACGGCAAGTGACAGCCGAGTCCACCCTGAGCGCGGCCCCGGCCGCCCCCGCGGCCGCCCCGCCGCCCGACCGGACCCCGCCCGCCGCCCCGCGCGGCCGGCGCCGGGCCTGGGACGAGGTGCCCCGCTGGCAGATCTACCTGCCGCTCGGGATCTACCTCCTCTTCACCCTCGTCCCCTTCTACTGGATCCTGCTCTTCGCCCTCCGGCCCGCCGGCTCCACCTCGCTCGTGCCGTGGCCGGTGACCACCGCGCACTTCGAGAAGGTGTGGAACGAGCGCAGCTTCGGCGTCTTCTTCCAGAACAGCCTGCTCATCGGCGTCGCGGTCCTGGTGATGACGACGGTCGTCGCGCTGGCCGGCGGATACGCCCTCGCCCGCTTCGACTTCCGGATCAAGAAGGGCTTCATGCTGGCCCTGCTGTGCTCCCAGTTCGTGCCGGGCGCGCTGCTCCTCGTGCCGCTCTTCCAGATCTTCGCCGAGCTGCGGATGATCAACTCGCTCGGCAGCGTCATCATCGCCGAGACGGTCTTCCAGCTCCCGCTGTCGATGATCCTCATCAGCGGCTTCATCAGGAACGTGCCGTACTCCCTGGAGGAGGCGGCCTGGGTCGACGGCTGCAACCGGTTCCACGCCTTCAGGATCGTCGTCCTGCCGCTCCTGCGGCCCGGCCTGGTCGCCGTCGGCTCGTTCGCCTTCGTCCACGCCTGGAACCACTTCCTCTTCGCCCTGATGTTCCTCAGCAGCCAGGACAAGCAGACGATCCCCGTCGGCCTCAACACCCTCATGGGCGCCGACAGCGTCGACCTCGGCGCGCTCGCCGCGGGCGGCGTCATCGCCGCCGTCCCCGTCGTCGTCGTGTTCGCCTTCATCCAGAAGTGGCTGGTCACCGGCTTCAGCGCCGGGGCGGTGAAGGGATGAACGGCACCCCCACGGACAAGGAAGACATGAACCCCGCACGCACCCCGCTGCCGGTCGTCCTCGCGGGCGCCCGCGGCCACGGCCGCAGCCACCTCCTCAACATCCGCCGCCTCGAAGAGCGCGGGCTCGTCCGGCTCGCCGGCGTCTGCGAGCTGCGCCCGCTGGACGCGGCCGAACTGGACGGCATCGGAGACCCCGAGCAGTCCGCCGACTTCGAGGCGCTCCTCGCCTCCACCGGCGCCCGGATCGCCGTGCTCTCCACCCCCATCCAGACCCACACCGACATGACGCTCGCCGCCGCCCGGCACGGGGCGCACGTCCTCCTGGAGAAGCCGCCCGCCCCGTCGTACGCGGAGTTCCGCCGGATGGCCGACGGCGTCCAGGCGGCCGGCGTGGCCTGCCAGATCGGCTTCCAGTCGCTCGGCTCGCACGCCGTGCCCGCGATCCGCCGCCTGATCGGGGACGGCGCCATCGGCGAACTCCTCGGGGTCGGCGCGGCCGGCGCCTGGGTCCGCGACGAGGCCTACTTCCGCCGCGTGCCCTGGGCCGGACACCGGCGGCTCGACGGCGCCGACGTCGTCGACGGGGCGCTCACCAACCCGCTCGCCCACGCCGTCGCCACGGCCCTCGCGCTCTCCGGCTCCACCCGCGCGGAGGACGTCGAGCACATCGAGACCGAGCTCCTCCACGCGCACGCGATCGAGTCCGACGACACCTCCGCGGTACGGGTGGTGACCTCGGCCGGCACCCAGGTCACGGTCGCCGTCACGCTCTGCGCCGAGAAGTCCTCGGAGCCGTACGTGATCGTCCACGGCGCCCGCGGGCGGATCACCTTCTGGTACCGGCAGGACCGGGTCCTCGTCCAGCGCGCGGGGCACGGCCCCGAGGAGACCGAATACGGGCGCACCGACCTCCTGGAGAACCTCGTCGCGCACGTCACGGACGGCGAGCCGCTGCGGGTGCCGCCGGCGGCGACCGGTGCGTTCATGCGGGTCGTCGAGGCGGTGCGGACCGCGCCGGACCCGCTGGCGATCCCCGACGCGCACTGGCACGCCGAGCCCGGCGAGAGCGCGCCGCGCCGGGTCGTCGACGGCGTCGACGCCCTGGTCGACGCCAGCGCCGACGGGCTGCGGCTCTTCTCCGAACTCGGCGCCGCCTGGGCGCCGTCGCACCGGGCGGAGGTCCGATGAGCACCGAGCCGCCGACCCTGCTGCGCTGCGCGGGCCGCACCGTCGCCCGCTACACCACCCGGCCCGATCTCGCCCCCGACCACGCGCCGCGCCCCTATCTGCACCCCGTCACCACCCTCGCCGGCCGCGTGGTCACCGAGGCCCTGCCCGACGACCACCCGCACCACCTGGGAGCGGGCATCGCCGTCGCCGACGTCGCCGGCCGCAACTTCTGGGGCGGGCGCACCTTCGTCCGCGACCGCGGCTCCGTCGAGCTCGACGACCACGGCGTGCAGCGGCACGACGGGTTCAAGCTGTGCGACCCGGACGGCTTCGTCGAGGAGCTGAGCTGGACGGCCGGCGGCGAGCGGCTCCTGCGCGAGCACCGCACCGTGGCGGCCACCGCCCTCACCGACTCCGCCTGGGCCCTCGACCTCACCTTCTCCCTCACCAACACCGCGGGCCGCGACCTCTCCCTCGGCAGCCCCGCGACCAACGGCCGTCCCGGCGCCGCGTACGGCGGCTTCTTCTGGCGCGCGCCCAAGGAGGCCACGACGCCGACGGTGTTCGGCCCGGGCGGCGGAGGCGGTGCGAGCGGCCCCGCCGCGGCCGGTGAGCGCGGCTCGGGCGCGGACGGCGAGGCGGCCGTGCACGGCTTCGCCGCGGACTGGGTGGCCCTCGCGGGCGAGGGCTGGACCCTGGTGTTCGCCGGGGCGACCGCGCAGACCCGCAGCGACCCCTGGTTCGTGCGCGCCGCCGAGTACCCCGGTGTCGGTTCCTCGCTCGCCCACGCCGGGCGCCTCGCGGTGCCGGCCGGGGAGACCTTCGTACGGCGGGTGGTGACCGTCGTCGCCGACGGCGGGCTCGACCGGTCCGGGGCGGCGGCGCTGGTCCGCAAGGCGGTGGCCTCGTGACCGGGGCGGGCGGGGGCCGTCGGCCCGGCGGCCCCGCGGCGGACCCGGTCGCGGGTCGGGCGGCCATCACCGGCGACCTGGGCGACGGCACGTACCGCAACCCGGTCCTGGCGGCGGACTGGTCGGACCCGGACGTCCTGCGGGTGGGCGAGGACTACTACCTGACCGCGTCCAGCTTCGGCCGCGCCCCCGGGCTGCCGCTGCTGCACTCCCGGGACCTGGTCAACTGGACGCTCGTCGGCCACGCGTTGGAACGGCTCGAACCGGCCGCCGCGTTCACCGACCCGCAGCACGACCGCGGGGTGTGGGCGCCGTCGCTGCGCCACCACGACGGCCGGTTCCGGATCTTCTGGGGCGACCCGGACCACGGGATCTACCAGGTCAACTCCCCTTCGGTGCGCGGCCCGTGGACCACCCCGCACCTGGTGAAGGCCGGCCGGGGACTGATCGACGCCTGCCCGCTGTGGGACGACGCCTCCGGCGAGGCGTACCTCGTGCACGCCCTCGCCAAGTCCCGCGCCGGGGTGAGCAACCGGCTGGTCGGGCACCGGATGAGCCCGGACGGCACCAAGCTCCTCGACGAGGGCCGGGTGCTCGTGGACGCCGACCGGATCCCGGGCTGGTTCACCCTGGAAGGGCCCAAGCTGTACCGGCACGCCGGCTGGTTCTGGATCCTCGCCCCGGCCGGCGGCGTGGCCACCGGCTGGCAGGGCGCGCTCCGGTCGCGGTCGTTCGCCGGCCCGTACGAGGAGCGGATCGTCCTGGCGCAGGGCGACACCGACGTCAACGGCCCGCACCAGGGCGGCTGGGTCCGCACCCAGCACGGCGAGGACTGGTTCCTGCACTTCCAGCAGGCGGGCGCGCACGGCAGGGTCGTCCACCTCCAGCCGATGCGCTGGGACGGGGACGGCTGGCCGGTGCTCGGCGACGACGGTGCCCCGGTCCGCGTGCACCGCAAGCCGGAGCTGCCCGAGCAGCCCGTCGCGCGTCCGGCGGTCGACGACACCTTCCCCGGCGGGCGCTACGGCCGCCAGTGGCAGTGGACCGCCAACCCGGACGAGGGGTGGGCCACGCACCACGCCGGTGACGGCCTGCGCCTCGGCTGCGTCCGTACGGAACGCCTGGACGACCTCCGGAGCGTGCCGCACGTCCTCACCCAGCGGCTGCCCGCCGGTGCCCGCGTCGTCGAGGTCGGGCTGCGGCTCGACAGCGGGGCGCCCGGTGCCCGCGCCGGGCTGGTCGTCCTGGGCGACGCGTATGCGTGGATCGGACTCGAACGCGCCCCCGACGGCACCGTCCGCCTGGTCCACCGCTTCGCCCCGGCCGGCGCCGGAGCCGAGCGGGACGCGGCGCGCTCCCGGCCCCTGGACGGGGACCGGGTCCGGCTGCGGATCGAGGTCACGGCGGACGCGCGCTGCCGCTTCTCGTACGCCTCCGGCGACGCCGCGGAACCGGTCCGGCTCGGCCCCGAGTTCGCGGCCACGCCCTGGCGGTGGGTCGGTGCGCTCCTCGGCCTGTTCGCGGGCGCCCCGGTGGGCGCGGGGCAGGCCGGGACGGCCGTGTTCTCCGCCTTCCGCGTCACCTCCCCGGCGCCCTCGCCGAGGGCCACCCCCTGAGCTCCCCCACATCCCCATCCCCGCAACACCCCGAGAGAAGAGAGCCGACGATGACCATCTTCCCCGGCGGGCGGCGCAGAGCCGCCCTCGCCCTCGCCCTGTCCGGCGTCCTCGCCCTGACCGCCACCGCCTGCGGTGACGACGGCAGCGGCACGGGCGGCGACAAGGGCACCGAGGGATCGGGCAAGGGAAAGATCACCTTCTGGGACAACAACGGCGGTGTCCGCACCGAGGTCTGGAAGGAGATCATCGCGGACTTCGAGAAGGCGAACCCCGACATCGACGTCGAGTACGTCGGGATCGCCTCCAAGGAGGTCCAGTCGAAGTACGACACCGCCATCCAGGGCGGCGCGCTGCCGGACGTCGGCGGCGTCGGCGCGGCGATGCTCGCCGGAATCGCCGCGCAGGACGCGCTCGAACCGCTCGACGACCGGATCGAAGGCAGCTCCCTCAAGGGGAAGCTGAACGCCGGCATGGTCGCGAGCGTCAAGTCGGCCGGCGGCCGGGGCAGGCTGTTCACCGTCCCCACCTCCGCCAGCAACGGCGTGCTGTACTACCGCACCGACCTGTTCGCGGCGGCCGGTCTGGAGGAGCCCGCCACCTGGTCGAAGTTCTACGCGGCGGCCGAGAAGCTGACGGCGGCGGACGAGAACCGCTTCGGCTACACGATCCGCGGCGGCGCGGGCTCCATCGCCCAGGCCCTGGACGCCATGTACGGCCAGAGCGGCATCACGTCCTTCTGGAACGGCGACAGGACCACCGTCGACGACCCGAAGAACGTCGCCGCCCTGGAGAAGTACGCCGGCCTGTTCAAGCGGACCACCCCGGCCGCCGACGTCAACAACGACTTCACCAAGATGGTCGCCCAGTGGGACAGCGGCCAGATCGGCATGCTGAACCACAACCTGGGCTCGTACAAGGACCACGTGAAGGCGCTCGGCACGGAGAAGTTCCGCGGCATCCCCAACCCGACGCTGGACGACGGCACCCGCGTGCAGGTCTCCAACCCCGTCGACGGTCTCGGCCTCTTCTCGTCGAGCAAGAACAAGGCCGCCGCCTGGAAGTTCATCGAGTTCGCCGCCTCCCACGCGTCCAACAGCAAGTGGAACGAGTCGGCCGGCGCCATCCCCGCCAACACCGAGGCCGCCTCCGACCCGTGGCTCGCGAAGGCCGAGCCGACCAAGCTCGGCGCCGAGGTCCTCTTCAGCGGCAAGGCCGCCATCGTCGAGCTGCCGTACTACCTGCCCGACTGGAACACCATCTCCAAGGCCGACAACGAGCCCGCGTTCCAGAAGGTCCTCCTCGGCAAGTCCACCGCCAAGGAGTTCCTCGACCACCTCGCCGAGCAGCTGAACGCCGCCCAGGCCGAGTGGAAGCAGCAGACCCAGTGAGCTTCGGCCGCCGCGCGGTCGTCACGGCCGGGGCGGGCCTCGCGCTCGCCCTGGCCGGGGCCCCCGCGGCGCGGGCGCAGGGCCGGCCCCGTGAACGGACGCTGTTCGTCGCGGGAGACTCCACGGCCGCCCAGAAGTACGCCGACGCGGCGCCCGAGACCGGCTGGGGGATGGCCCTGCCGTTCTTCCTGCACCGGGGGATCGCGGTCGCCAACCACGCGGTCGACGGGCGCAGCACGAAGAGCTTCCTCGACGAGGGCCGGCTCGAACCGATCGCGGCGGCGCTGTGCCCCGGCGACCTGCTCCTGATCCAGTTCGGCCACAACGACGAGAAGGCAGCCGACCCGGCCCGCCACACCGACCCCTGGACCACCTACCAGGACAACCTGCGCGTGTTCGTCGAGGGCGCGCGGGCGCGGGGCGCGCTTCCGGTGCTGGCCACCTCCGTGGAGCGGCGGAAGTTCGCCGCCGACGGGACGGCCCTGCGCACGCACGGCGCGTATCCGGCGGCGATGCGGGAGGCGGCCGCCGAGGCGGACGTGCCGCTGCTGGACATCGAGGCGCTGTCGCTGGCCCTGTGGCAGGAACTGGGCCCCGAGGCGACGAAGACGTACTTCAACTGGACCGCGACCGAGCAGGACAACACGCACTTCAACCCGCCCGGGGCGATCGAGGTGGCCCGTCTGGTGGCCGCCGAGCTCCTGCGCACCCGTGTCCTGGCGCCGCGCGAACTCCGCCGCCTGGACGACGGGATACCCACCGACCGGATCACCTGGCCCGTTTCCGAGGAGAGCTGACCGTGAACCGACGCAAGCGACTGGGAGTGGTGGCCGCGACCGCCCTCGCCCTGACCGTCACCGCCCCTGCGGCGGGTGCCCACGCCGGTCACCGGCCGGGCGCCGACCCGGCCCGCGCCACCCTGCCGGCCGGGGACGGCTGGGCCTCCGACGGCACCGGCACCACCGGCGGCTCCGCCGCGGCGGCCTCCCGGGTCTTCACCGTCACCACCTGGGAGGAGTTCCGGGCCGCGCTCGCGGTCGCCGGCACCGAGCCGCGGATCGTCAGGGTGGTCGGCACCCTGGACGCGACCGCCGCCGGCTGCGCCGCCTTCGAGGCCCCCGGCTACGACTTCGCCCGCTACCTCGCCGACTACGACCCGGCCGTCTGGGGGTACGAGAACGAGGTCAGCGGCCCCCAGGAGGACCTGCGGGCGGCCTCCGCCACCGCCCAGGGCGAGGCGATCAAGGTGAAGGTGCCCGCGAACACCACGATCACCGGCGTCGGCCGGCACGCGGGCATCACCGGCGGCAGCCTCCAGGTGCAGGGCGTGGACGACGTCATCATCCGCAACCTCACCCTGGAGAGCCCGCTCGACTGCTTCCCGCAGTGGGACCCGACGGACGGCGCGACCGGGGCGTGGAACTCCGAGTACGACAGCCTCGTCGTGTACGGCTCCACCCACGTCTGGATCGACCACAACACGTTCACCGACGGGGCCCACCCGGACGGTTCGCTGCCCTCGTACTACGGGGAGGTCTACCAGCAGCACGACGGCGAGCTCGACGTCGTGCGGGGCGCCGACCTGGTCACCGCCTCCTGGAACGTCTTCACGGACCACGACAAGACGCTGATGATCGGCAACAGCGACAGCGCCGGTGCCACCGACCGGGGCAAGCTGCGCGTCACGCTCCACCACAACCTCTTCGAGGACGTCGTGGAGCGCGCGCCGCGGGTCCGCTTCGGCCGGGTCGACGCGTACAACAACCACTTCGTGGTGCCGGACGGGTCGTACGTGTACAGCCTCGGCATCGGCCAGGAGTCCCAGCTGGTCGCCGAGAAGAACGCGTTCACGCTCGCCGCCGGCGTCCCCGCCGGGAAGATCCTGAAGAAGTGGAAGGACGCGCCCGTCACGGTCGCCGGCAACCACGTGAACGGCGCCCCGGTCGACCTGCTCGCCGTCCACAACGAGCAGTACCCGGCCGAGACGCTGCGCGCCGACGCGGGCTGGACCCCGGTCCTGCGCACCCGGGTCGACCACCCGAGGGCCGTGCCCGCCCTCGTCGACCACCACGCGGGCGCAGGCCGCCTCCGCTGAGACCCCCGGGAGGACCCGCATGCCCGCACACCCCACCGGGGCCGGAGGCCCCGGACGCCGCACCCTGCTCACCGCCGGCCTCGGCGCCGCCCTCGCCCCGGCGCTGCCGGCCGGGACCGCGACCGCCGCTCCCCCGGCTCCCTTCGGCCGGTTCGGTTCGCCCTCCGGCCGACTCACCGAGCGGACCCTGTACGTGCATCCCGGCGGTCTCGGCGACCACACCGGCGTCCAGGCGGCGGTCACCGCGGCGGCCGGCACCGGCTGGACCCTGGTCCTCGCCGCCGGCACCTACCGCGAGACGGTCGCCGTGAGCCCGGCCCGCACCGACATGACGTGGATCGGCGCGACCGGCGACCCCCGGGACGTCGTCGTGGTGTACGCCAACGCGGCCGGCACGCCCCGGCCCGAGGGCGGCACCTACGGCACGACCGGCTCGGCGACCACCACCGTCCAGGCGGACGGCTTCACCGCCCAGGGCATCACCTTCGCCAACGACTTCCTGCGCACCGACCTCCCGGGGAACCCGGGCACGCAGGCCGTCGCGCTGAAGGTGCAGGGCGACCGGTCGGCGTTCTTCCACTGCCGCTTCCTCGGCCACCAGGACACCCTGTACGCCGACTCGGCGTCCCTGGCCGCCGTAGCCCGCCAGTACTTCGCCCACTGCCACGTGGAAGGTGACGTCGACTTCGTCTTCGGCCGGGCCAGGGCGGTCTTCGAGCACTGCCACTTCCGCACTCTGCTCCGCCCCGACCTGGCCGCGGCCCCGCACGGCTTCGTCTTCGCCCCGTCCACGGCCCGCACCAACGCCTCCGGCTTCCTCGCCGCCCGCTGCCGGATCACCAGCGCGGCACCGGACGGCTTCTACAAGCTGGCCCGCCCCTGGGTGCCCGGCTCGGACCCCACCGCCTGGCCCTCGCTCGTCGTCCGGGACAGCGTCCTGGGCCCCGGGATCGACGCCGCAGCCCCCTACGCGAACATGCGCGAGGCGTACCCGTGGCAGGCGCAGCGGTTCGCCGAGTACCGCAACACCGGCCCCGGGGCCGTGATCACGGAGCCGGAGAACCGTCCCCGACTCACCTCTGCCGAGGCCGCGTCCGCGACCCGGGCGGGGTATCTGGGCGACTGGACCCCCCGGCGGCCCTGCGCCTGACGGGCGGGGCGGACGCACCGCCCGGGCCCCGGTCGGGGGCCCGGGTGGCTTCCGCGTTCACGGTCGCAGGAGCGGGAAGCGGACCGGCGCCCAGAGCGCGCGGACGGCGACCCGGTCGTGGGCCGTGAGATCGTCGCGCGAGCCCTCGTCGGCGATGCCGGCGTCCGAGGGCGCGGCCCCGGGCTCGGCGTCCTGGTGGCGGTCGTCCTCGTGGCGGTCGTCCTCGTGATCGTCGTCCTCGTGATCGTGTGTCCTCCACACCCTGGCGATGCCGGTGGCCTCGTCGAACGGCGGCCAGCCCGGGTCGCCGTCGGCGGCGAAGCCGGCCCAGGCGCGGACCATGCGGTGGGAGAGCTCGTGGTCGGCGGGGGTGGGGGCGCCGCCGACGAGGAAGGCCACGCAGTCCTCGTCGAGGTTGCCGAAGGCGAAGGGGACGTCCGCGCAGTGCCAGGCGCGCACCGGGCCGTCGGGACCGGTGCGCCGCCGGTCGAAGCGCGAGAGGTACGTCCGGCCGCCGCCCCGGGCGTGCCGCTCGGCGAGCCGGTCGGCGTAGGCCCCGAACAGGAGGTCGCCGAAGACGGCGAGGTAGACGTCGAGCACCGGCGCGTCGGGGCGTTCGGCGCGGTAGCCGGCGACCAGGCCGTCGGGAAGGCCGAAGTCCCGGGCGAACCGGGCCAGTCGCTCCTCGGTGGTGACCTTCGCGCTGCTGCCGACGGCGTCGAGCAGCCAGTACTCCTCGGTGGTGTGGCAGACCAGCAGGTCCACGCCCCGGGCGGCTCCGACGGTCGACTCGGCGAGGGGGTCGGCGGGCAGGACGTCGCCGTCGAGGACGGGGGCGTAGAGCGAGGGGTCGTAGTGGCGGGAGCCCGACGCGGGGTCGCGCCGGTAGTCGTCGACCACGCGGTCGGAGGCGGCGACCAGGGCTTCGGGGCTCGCCGAGCGGAGGCCCGCCGCCGTGGCGGGGAGGCCGGCCGCGGCGGCGACCTCGCGGGTCGTCGCGGCCGCGATCTCCGGTGTGTGGCAGGGGCTTGCGGGACTGTGGGCGATGGCCCGGCGGAACAGGCCGCGGGCGCGGTCCGCCACCATCAGGCAGGCGACGGACGCGGCTCCGGAGGACTGGCCGGCGATCGTGACGTTGCCGGGGTCGCCGCCGAAGCCGGCGATGTTGTCCCGGACCCAGCGCAGGGCGGCGACCTGGTCGAGCAGGCCGCGGTTGTCCGGGTACGCGTCCTCCCCGGCCGCCGGTACGTGCCCGAACCCCTCGAAGCCGATGCGGTAGTTGAGGGTGACGACGACGAGCCCGGCGCGGGCGAGGGCGTCGCCGTCGAAGTCGGGCTGGGCCGAGGAGCCGAAGGCGTAGGCGCCGCCGTGGATCCAGACGAGGACGGGCAGGGAGCCGCCGTCCGGCGCCGCCGTCCAGACGTTGACGGTGAGGACGTCCTCGTCGCCGGGCGACCACACGGGCGCGCCGGGCAGCTCCGCCGACTGCGGGGCGATCGGGCCGAAGGCCGTGCCGTCCCGCACCCCGGTCCAGGCGGGCGCGGGGGCGGGCTCCCTGAACCGGTGGACGCCGAACGGCGGTGCCGCGTAAGGGATTCCGAGTACGGCGACGACGCCGGCGGACGCCCGGAAGCCGCGTACCGCGCCGCTGGTCGTCTTGAAGATGTCCATGGGCGCAGCTTCTCACCGCGCCTCCGACCGGCACCAACACCAGGATCACGACGATTCACACGCCGCCGGTGTCAATGCCGGGCGCAGTCGCCGGGGGCGTCAGGGCAGCAGGTCGAGGCAGAGGACGAGTCCGGCGCCGGTGTCGAGGACGTACTGCGTGCCGTCGTCGCTCCAGCCGAACCCGGCGGCCTCGGCGGTCGCGGGGGCGAGTGCCCCGGCGGCGGCGAGCGCGGTTCCGGCCGCCGCACCGAGGAGGGTGCGGCGGCGGAGCGGGGGCGTGGGGGTGCCGTACGGGCTCATCGGGATGCGGCTCCTTCGACGGCGTGCGGGCTGGTTCTCCCTAGGTCGCCGCCGCGGGGGGAAGGGTTGCCGCTCGCGGCTCCCGTCAGGGACGAGGCGGACGACTTGCGGGGCGTGGTCGTCGGCCCGGTCGGCGAACTCGCCGTCGACATAGTCGTAGTGGCAGTCGCAGTCGCAGTCGCAGTCGCAGTCGCACGAGGTGAGGGCCGGGCTGGTCACGGCGTCTCGCCGCGGGCACGCCGTCTGCCGTACGCGACGGTCAGGACCGCGAGCAGCGGGCCCCACAGCACGAGCGGGGCGTAGCAGGCGTAGTAGGAGAAGGCCATCCAACCGCCCTGCTCGCTGGGGAAGTCGGCGGGCAGGGCGTCACCCCTGATGGTGGTGCCCATGATCTCCGTGGCGAGGGCGAGCACGGTCCACAGGAGCGTGAGGGCCGCGGCGCCCAGGGCGGCGGGGACGAGCACGACCGCCGGAGGGATCCTGCGCCCTCGCAGGGCCGGGACCCAGGAGGGGACGACCTCGCCCCAGCGGGCGACGAGCCCGATCGCGGTGAACGCGACGGCCTCGGAGAAGAGCGAGAGGAAGACGATGTACACCCGCTCGCCGATGCCGATCCCCGCGTCGAAGGCCGCCGGGAGGCGCCAGAGTCCGGCCGGGAGGACGGTGAACGGCACGGCGTAGGCGAGGGCCCGGGTGCGGCGCGAGACGCCCGGGACGGGGGCGTGCGCGGCGCGCCAGGCGGCACGGAGCCGGCCCGGAGCGGCCGGTACCCGGTCTTCGGTGCGGGAGAGCGTCTTCATCGCACGGTCCTCGGTGCCGGTGGGCCGGTGGTCGGCCCGTCACCGACGACGATCCCGTCCGCGTACCGCCCGCGGATCGCCCGCCGGGCCGAACCCCCTCCGCCGCGCGGGCGAGAGGGGGTCGGCCCGGAGTCGCGGGCGGGCCTTTCGACGGGCCCCGCCCGGCCTCGGCTCAGCGCGGCCTCGGCTCGGCCCGGCCTCAGCTCGGCGCAGCCTCGGCTCGGCGCGGCCTCAGCTCGGCCTGCCTCAGCTCAGCCGGGTGTCCGCGTAGACGGTCATCGCCTCGCACTGGTACGCGGCGAGGCCCTCGGCGATCCTGTCGAAGTTCGCGCGGAAGCGCGGGTCTTCGGCGTAGGTCCGGGCCAGACCCCGGTACGCCTCGGCGTTCGGGGTCCAGAAGCGGCAGACGCCCTGGTGGTGGGCCTCCACCTCGGCCTGGACCGCCGGGTCGGCGACGGGCGTGCCGGCGGCCATGTGCTCGGCGAAACGGATCATCTGCGCGGTGGCCTCCCGCTGCCACTGCTCGGTGGTCTCGGGGGACATCCCTTCGACGGCCCGCCGGGACTGCTCGTACGCCTCGGGCCACTTCTCGCGTGCCTCGGCCTCGATCTCCGGGTCGGGCCGGAAGCCCTCGAAGAGGTTCTCGGGGCGGTTGACGCTCACCATGTCCTGGTCCTCGCTCTCCTGGAGTTCGGCGATGGTGCGGGCGACCGTGCGGGCCAGTGTGCCGAGCCGGTCCCGCTCGGCGAGCAGCCGGGCGTGGTGCTCGCGCAGGACGGCCACGCGGTCGGCCCCGCTGTCCAGGACGTCCCGGATCTCGCGCAGACCGAGGTCCAGCTCCCGCATGAGCAGGATCTGCTGGAGGCGCAGCAACTGGGGCTCCTCGTAGTGACGGTGCCCGTCGCTCGCGGTCCACGCGGGTGCGAGGAGGCCGATCTCGTCGTAGTGCCGCAGCGTCCGGGACGTCACCCCGGACAGGCGGGCCACCTCGGCGATCGACCAGGCCATGACGGTGTCCTTCCTTCGCCGGGGGCCGGTGTCTCCGACCCCGTACGAGGACCGTAGGAGTTGACGCCGCGTCAACCGCAAGTCGGTCAGGAACCGCCCGGGCTCCCGAAGCCGCCCCGGAGGGTGGTGCGGCCGCCGTCGGGGCCGGTCAGGAGGACGGTGTACGTGTCGGCCGAGGCGTCGCGCACGCCCTCGGCGTGGTTGTACTGGGCGGCGAAGGTGTGGGGACCGGGCGGCACCGCGCGGCCCGGCTTGAGGGCCCAGCGGTAGACGAGGGCGCGGGGCTCCTCGGTCACGGTGACCGTGAAGTCCTCGGCGGGGCGGGTGCGCCAGTGGCCGGTGCTCACCACGCCGGGCGTGCGGGCGACGCGCAGTTCGACGGTGAGCCCGGAGACGTTCGAGTCCGTCGTGAGGGCGAGGTCGTTCTGGGCCCACCAGCGGTTGCTGCCGGGGTCGATCGTGCCGGCGGCGCGGGCGGTCGGACCGGGCGCGGGCAGCGTGGCGGCGGGTCCGGGCGGCCGGTCGCCCAGGGTGGTCGCCGCGAGGCCGCCGATGCCCGCGACCCCGGCGACGGCCGCGGTGACGGCGACGGCCACGGCCCAGCGGCGGCCGGTCCACCGGCGGGGCGGCCGGGTGCGCCGGCCGGCCGGGGACGGTTCGGCCATGCCCCGTTCGACCCGGGCGAGGATGCGGGCGTGGTCGGGCCGGTGCGCGAGCGCCGCGTCCTTCAGTTCGCGGCGGAGCCGGGTCTCGTCCATCAGCGCCTCCCCGCGGCGAGTTCGGTGGCGGCCCGGGGGCCGAGCAGGCGCTGGAGTTCGGCCATGCCCTTGGCGGTCTGGCTCTTGACCGTACCGACCGAGATGCCCAGGGCGAGGGCGGTGTCGCGTTCGGAGAGGTCGAAGGCGTGCCGGAGCACGACGCAGGCGCGCTTGCGGAACGGCAGGGCGCGCAGCGCCGCCCTGACGTCGACGACGGCGGGCACGTCCGGGTCCTCGGTGTGCTCGGGCCGCCGGTCCCAGAAGGCGGCGATGCGGCGCCGTTCGCGCACGGTGCCGCGGATGCGGGTGCGGACGAGGTTGGCGACGACGCCCCGGGCGTAGGCGGCGGGGTGCTCGGCGGCGCGGACCCGGTCCCAGCGGTGCCAGAGCGCGAGCATGGCGTCGGCGGCGAGGTCGTCGGCGGCGTCGGTCTCGCCGGTCAGCAGGTGGGCGAGGCGCGCGAGTTCGGCGTAGTGGCGCTCGAAGAAGGCCCGGAACTCCGTCGCGCTGTCGCCGGTGTCAGCGTCCGTCGTGACCACGGCGGTCCTCGGCGCGGGGGGCGGGTGCGGCGGAGCCGGTGCTGGCGCGCGCGGTCAGCCGGGGCGCGATGAGTTCCGTACCGCGCGCGTCCTGTCCGGCGAGGCGGGCGACGAGCCGTTCGACGGCCCGCCGGCCCATCTCCTGGGCGGGTACGGAGACGGCGGTGAGCGGCACGGAGGCGTGCACGGCGACCTGGTCGGGGCAGACGGCGACGACGGAGACGTCCTCGGGGACGGCGCGGCCCTGGTGGCGCAGGAGGGCGAGGAGGGGCTCGACGGCGGCCTCGTTCTGGACGACGAGGGCCGTGGTGCCGGGGCGTTCCTCGAAGACGCGGGTGACGGCGGCGGCGACGGCCGCGTAGGTGCCGTCGACGGGCCGGTGGAGCAGGCCGACGCCGTGGGCCTCGGCGGCGGCGCGCAGCCCGGTGAGGGTGCGGGCGGCGAAACCGGTGCCGCGCTCGTGGACGGCGGGGGGTTCGCCGAGGACGGCGACGCCGGTGTGGCCGAGGGCGGCGAGGTGTTCGACGCAGCGGGCTCCGGCGGCCTCGAAGTCGAGGTCGACGCAGTCGAGTCCGGTGGCGTCGGCGGCCTCGGCGCTCTCTGCGGGCAGGCCGATGAGGACGGCGGGCCGTTCGGCGGCCTGGAGGAGGGGGATCCGCGGGTCGTCGAGGCCGACGTCCATGACGATCATGGCGTCGGCGACGGCGCTGCCCTCGACGCGGCGGACGGCCTCGGGGCCCTCCTCGCCGGTGAGCAGCAGGACGTCGTAGCCGTGGGTGCGGGCCGTGGTGGTGACGGCCATCGCGATCTCCATCATGACGGGCACGTAGAGGCCGGTGCGCAGCGGCATCATCAGGGCGAGGACGTCGGTGCGGCTGCTGGCGAGCGCGCGGGCGCCGGCGTGCGGCCGGTAGCCGAGGGTGTCGATGCTGTGCTGGATGCGCTCGCGGGTGGGGCCGGATATGGAGCGCTTGCCGCTGAGCACGTAGCTGACGGTGCTGGCCGAGACCCCGGCGTGGCGGGCGACATCGGCGAGGGTGACCACGTGCGCGCTCCTGGACGGTTCCCGGTGTTCCGGGCGACCGCCCGACGATTCGGCTCCCGACCCTAAGCGGCGGTTCGACGAGCTGTCCAGGCGGGTCGCGAAGGGTCCAAGGGTCCGGCGGCCCGGCGGGGTTGTGCGGTGGCCCCGGGCGTCAACGGACCGACAGCGCCGAGGGCGGAACGGCGGCCAGATCTCCTGAAGTTCTTCCCGCATACACCGACTCTTCACGCAAACCCTTCGTCAATAAGCTTTCCAGTCAAGAAATTTGGCAAATGATCATGCTGACCAAGATCACCTTCTGTCGATAGAAACAAGATCGACAAGCGCTAGTGCGCCCCACCCCACAAGGGAGGCAACCCATGAAGCGAGCCGGTACCGCCGTCATCACGGCCGCCGCTGCCCTCGCCCTCGTCCAGCCGTCCGCCGCCACCGCGGCCACGAGCACCGCCTGGACGGCCCCGACCTGCAACCGCGTCGTCGGCGACGGTGCGGTCACCTTCACCACGGACCTCGGAGCGAGCCTCGCCGGCACCACCGGCACGCTCAAGCCCGTGAGCTACACCCACGGCCTGGTCGCGCTCGGTGCCCCCGACACGCTCCTCGCCACCCACAACAGCGAGCTCCAGCGCTCCACCGACGCGGGCTGTTCGTGGACCCGCGCCGCCTCACTGGGCAGCGCGTCCGCGAGACTCACCGCGGGCAGCGGGACCCGCGCCTTCGCCTGGGAGCCGAACGGCGGCTACCTCGCCCGGATCGACGGCTCCACCGTCACCACGCTGACCTCGCCCACCGCGTCCGTCGTGGGCGTGGGCACCGACCCGGCCGACCCGAACCACGTCCGCCTCGCGGGCGGCGACGGCCGCCTGTACGACTCCCGCAACGCGGGTGCCACCTGGACCGCCACCGGCACCCCGGCGTTCCCCGCGGGAACCGGTGTCTACTCGGTGACCTTCGACCCGGCCGACCCGAACCACGCCGTCGCCGGCGCCATGGTGCGCGGCGGCGCGGTGACCACCGACGGCGGCGCGACCTGGACCGCCTCCACCGGGCTGACCTCCGGCGCCTCCGCGAACCTGTTCGGAACGGCCGTCTCCCCCGCGAACCCCCAGGTCGTCTACGGCATCGGCATCGACCTCGCCGAGTCGGTCCCGGGCTCCGGCAGCGAGGGCCGCCACCTCTACCGCTCGACCGACGGGGGCCGCACCTTCGCGAAGGTCCTCGACGACACGGCGGAGCACAAGCTGACCAACAGCACCCTGCTCGCCCCCAGCCCCACCGACCCGAACGTCCTCCACTTCGAGTACGGCACGTACTTCATGGGCTACGGCACGGACCTGTTCCGCCTCGACACGGCGACGGGAACGGTCACCAAGACCCACAACGCCTTCGACGGCGTCTCGGCCATCGCCTTCAACCCCGCCCGCCCCTCGGTGATGTACCTGGGCGTGGAGGAGGCCGGCAGCCCGAGCTGAGCCGTCGCCGGACGGCCGAAGGCCGGGCGGTCCCCCTGTCGTCGGGGGGCCGCCCGGCCTCGTCGTACGCGGAGCCGTCTCCATGCGGGGCGGGCTGTTATTCGAGCAGCTCCGCGTACGAGCCCATGGCCAGGGCGATGTCCGCCTGGGCCCAGAACCGGTGGTAGGTGAAGACGGGGGCGGCGCCGCCCGCCAGGTAGGCCTCGATCTTGGGCCAGGCCGGGTCGTCCTCGTAGAAGGAGCGGATCGAGGCGAAGGTCGACGAGGAGTTCACCGCGTCGCCGTTCGGCATGACGCCGGTCCAGCCGCTCGGCACGTAGACGGGGTCGTCGAAGCGGTTGTAGTCGGCGCGGGTCTCCGGGACGGCGATGCCCAGCGGGTCCTGGTGGTGGTCCCACATGCCGTCGAGGAGGGCCTTGGCGACGCGCTTGGCCTCGGCGTGGCCGGACTTGGCCGCGTAGTAGGTGAGCGTCTTGGCGTAGGCGGCGGCCACGCCGACGTCGTCGGTGTAGTCGGCGACGGTGACGTGCAGGCCGGCGTTGGCGCCGGGGCTCGTCGCGTTCCAGGTGTCGGGCGCGCCCGACCACTGGAGGGTGGAGGGTATGCGGTAGGTGCCGTCCGGGTTGATCGTGGTCTTGGACAGCGCCCAGGAGACCCACTTGTCGAGGACGGTCTTCGCCTCGGCGTCACCCGTCTGCTGGTAGTACTCGGCGACGCGCTCCATGGACCAGGCCTGGAAGCCGAACCACTGGTTGGACGCGGGGTCGTGGTAGACGGGCTTCTCGTCGTAGTACATGCCGTGGAAGGTGGGCGTGCCGGCCGGCGGGACGGCGTAGCGGCCCTGCCAGCTGTTGGTGGCGCCGCCCGCGATGGCGCCCTCGTCCGACTGGAGCCAGCGGTAGAACTCCAGCTGCCGGTCGAGGCTGGTCGCCCAGTCCGCCGCGCCCGTCGTCGACTTGGGCTTGAGCGGGGCGTACGTGCTGAGCGCGTACGCGGCGAGCGGGTTCTGATAGCCGCCGTGGGCGTGGCTGGAGCCGATCCGCCAGGACCAGCCGGCGGAGGTGTCGGCGGCGCCGCCCCAGGCGTAGTACCAGGACATCAGGTAGTGCGCGCTGTCCTTGCCGGTGCCGGCCGGGCAGACGGTGGGGCCGACGCAGTCGCCGACCTTCTTGAAGTACTTGTCGAACATCGCGTACCGCAGGTAGTCGCCCATCTTGGCGGCCTTGCCGACGGTCGCGGTGACCTGGCTCCCCTTGCCCTGCTGCTTGGCCCAGAGGTCGGCCCAGTAGGCGGCCTGGACGGCGCGGGCGTCGGCGTCCGGGGCGTTGGTGTACTTCCACTGCTTGGCGTAGGAGGAGTCCCCGGTGAAGAGGTCCAGGTAGCCGTTCCTGCCGCCGTAGGCGAACTTGTCGCAGGTGGGGTGGGTGACGGTCTCCCAGACGGACTCCTGGGGGCCGCGCTGGAAGGTGTTGATGTACGAGGGGCCGGTCGCCGTCGGTCCGGTGGAGCACTTCCCCGGCTCGTTGCCGAAGCCGTAGACGTTGTCGACGTCCTGGATCCAGTGCATGCCGTAGATGTCGTCGGTGCCGTAGGCGCTCTTGAGCTCGGCGGCGATCGGGTCGGAGCCGGAGGTCACGCCGGAGTCCAGCTTCGCCGGGTACTGCGACGGGAGGTCCCACTCGGGTGCGTACGTCGCCGGCTTGGAGGCGTTGTAGGAGGAGGAGGTGGGCTGGTCGGCGTGGGTGGGGATCATGAATTTCTCCATGGTGTCCCAGGCGCCGTTGAACTTGGTCCAGTCGCCGGTGATCTTCCCGTACATGGCCTGGAGCCAGATGAGGTAGCTGTACGCCTCCGAGGTCGTCTCGTGCCCGTGGTCGGGGGCCTCGACGATCAGGGTCTCGACGGAGTGGTACGGGATGCCCTCGGGCGAGAAGTAGCCGTTGGCCGGGTTGGTGATCTTCCCGTGCAGGTCGAGGAAGCGGGCGTCGTACGTGGAGTTCGCGGCCAGCTGGGCGACGGTGACCTCGGCCTTGGCGTGGCCGGGGGCGGTCGCGGTGAAGACGGCCGAGCCGGTGCCGGTGGCCGCGGCGGCGACGGTCACCTTCTGGGCGGTGTTCCAGTTCGCCGGGGTGAAGGTGAGGGTCGCGGGGGTCGCGGTGAGACTGGTGTTGCCCGAGGTACGGGCGACGCTCACCGTGACGTTCGCGGTGGGCGCGGTGGACAGCTTCAGGTCGAAGGTGCCCGTCGTGCCCTGGCGGACGCCGAGCTGACTCGGGGAGGCGACGAGCGCGGGTCCGGCGGCGACGGTGATGCCGACGGGGGCGGACTCGGCGGAGGCGCCGAGGCTGTCGTAGGCCTTGGCGTAGAGGGAGTGGGCACCGGTGGCGAGGCCCGCGGCGCTGTAGGCGAAGGGCGCGGTGGTGTCGGTGCCGAGGAGCGTGGTGTCGCTGTAGAACTCCACCTTGCTCACGGTCGCGCTGTCGGCCGCGGCGGCGGTGGCGGCCAGCGGCACCGCGTCGCCCTCGGTGTAGACGGCGCCCGCGGTGGGGCTGGTCAGGACGGCGACCGGGGGCTGGTGGGCGCCGGCGCAGGTGGTGCCGTTGACCGCGAAGCCGGTCGGGGCGGCGTTGGTCCCGCTGTACGTGAACTGGGCGCCGGTGGTGGTGGCGGCGCCGGCGGCGAGGGTGCCGTTCCAGGCCGCGTTGGTCACGGTGACGTTCCTGCCGGACTGGGACCAGACGCCGCTCCACCCGTTGGTGAGCTTCTGGTCTCCGGCGTAGGAGTAGGTGAGGGTCCAGCCGTTGAGCGCGGTGGTGGCCCGGTTGGTGAGCGTGAGTTCGGCGGTGAAGCCGGAACCCCAGTCGTTCGTCTTGTAGTCGACGCTGCACTGCACGGCGGCGGCCTGGGCCGTGGTGGCCCCGACGGCCGTGAGGCCGAGGGGCAGGGAGAGCGCCGCGGCCAGCGCGGTCAGCTGCCGGCGTGGTCGTCGTACGGATGGTCGTGGCATGCGGGTGGTTCTCCTCGCGGCTCGGAAGGATGGGGGTGCGAAGAGCGAGAAGGGCCTGCGGGGACAAGCCCTGAACCAGTGGGAGCGCTCCCACTGTGCAGTTGAGCCGCAACGGCGTCAAGGTGTGTGAAGAGTCGAAGGCAGATGACGGGGAAATTTACCCAACACCTCTTTTCCTTGGCGGCTGTTGGCGCTACGGTCTGCCCGACCAGTGGGAGCGGTTCCATCCAGTCGGCACGCCATCAGGGCGTGCCCTCGCTGTGAGGACTCGCTCATGCGACATCCCCCGCGTCTGTCCGCGCTGCTCGCAGGAGCGGCGCTCACGATGGCGAGTACCGCACTCGCCGTCACGGGTACGGCCTCAGGAGCAGCGGCCGCACCCGTCTGCACCGTGGAGTACTCGGTCGCCGGCCAGTGGGCCGGCGGCTACCAGGGCGCCGTCACCGTCACCAACAACGGTGCCGCGCTCAACGGTTGGAGCCTCGGCTTCGCTTTCCCCGCCGGCCAGGTCGTCAGTCAGGGCTGGGGCGGGAAGTGGTCCCAGTCCGGTGCGTCCGTCACCGTCGTGAACGAGAGCTGGAACGCCGCCCTCGCCACGGGCGGCAAGGTCACGGGCGGCTTCATCGCCTCCTGGACGGGCACCAACACGGCGCCCACCGCGTTCACGCTCAACGGCACGCCCTGCAACACCGACGGGCCCACGCCCACCCCGACGCCGACCCCGTCGACCACGACACCCACACCGACCCCCACCGACCCGACCACACCCCCGACCACCCCTCCCCCGACACCCGCCTCCGGCGCACCCGAACTCGGCGTGACCGGCAACAAGTTCACCGACCAGAACGGCGCGGCCCGCCGCCTCCTCGGCGTCAACCGCTCCGGCGGCGAGTTCATGTGCGTCCAGGGCTACGGCTTCTTCGACGGTCCCGTCGACGACGCCTCGGTCAAGGCCATCGCCGACTGGAAGGCCAACACGGTCCGCATTCCCCTCAACGAGGAGTGCTGGCTGGGCCTGGACAACATCAAGCCCGAGTACCGCGGCGCGAACTACGTCGCCGCGGTCAAGGACCTGGTGGCCAAGGTGCTCGCCCACGGCATGACCCCCGTGGTCGAACTGCACTGGACCCACGGCCAGTACACCGGCAACTCCTCGGGCTGCGCCGACGTGCACGCCTCCTGCCAGAAGCCGATGCCCGACGCCCAGTACACCCCGGCGTTCTGGACGTCGGTCGCGAACACCTTCAAGAACGACCGGCGGGTCGTCTTCGACCTGTTCAACGAGCCCTATCCGGACCGGGCGACCTCCACCGCGGCACAGGCCTGGTCCTGCTGGCGCGACGGCGGCACCTGCCCCGGCATCGGCTACGAGGTCGCCGGCATGCAGGACCTGGTGGACGCGGTCCGCGCCACGGGATCGAAGAACCTCGTCCTCGTCCCGGGCATCGCGTACTCCAACGACCTCAGCCAGTGGCTCACGTACGCCCCCACGGACCCGGCGGGCAATCTGGCCGCCGCCTGGCACGTCTACAACTTCAACACCTGTTCCGACGAGACGTGCTGGAACAACACCCTCGCCCCGGTAGCCGCCAAGGTTCCCCTCCTCGCGGGCGAGATCGGTGAGAACACCTGCGGACACGCTTTCATCGACCGCGTCATGAAGTGGTTCGACGACCGCGGCCTCTCGTACCTGGGCTGGACCTGGAACACCTGGAACTGCAACTCCGGTCCCGCGCTGATCAGTTCGTACGACGGCACCCCCACCGCATTCGGCATCGGGCTGCGCGACCACCTGCGCGACCTCACCCCCTGAAAGGAATCCCACCCGCATGAGCCGCACCAGAAGCACCAGTCGCACCGCCCTCCTGGCGGCACTCGGCCTGATCACCGCCACCGGGGCCACCGCCACCGTCTTCGGCACCACCGCGGGCGCCGCCACCCCCGGCTGCAAGGTCGACTACCAGATCACCAACCAGTGGAACACCGGCTTCGGCGCCAACGTGACCGTCACCAACACCGGTGACCCGGTCGCCGCGTGGACCGTCGAGTGGACCTACGGCGGCAACCAGCAGGTCACCCAGGGCTGGAACGCCACCATCACCCAGTCCGGCGCGAACGTCACCGCCAAGAACGTCTCCTACAACGGGACGCTGGCCACCGGCGGCTCCACCTCCTTCGGCTTCAACGGCTCCTACAGCGGCACCAACGCCGTGCCGGCCACCTTCAAGCTGAACGGGGTCGTCTGCAACGGCGCCACCGAGCCGACGACCCCGCCCACGACACCTCCCACGACGCCGCCGACCACCCCGCCCACCACTCCCCCGACCACTCCGCCCACCACGCCACCGGCCGGGACCAAGGCCGACAACCCGTACGCCGGCGCCAAGGTGTACGTGAACCCGGAGTGGTCCGCGAAGGCCGCGGCCGAGCCGGGCGGCACCAAGGTCTCCAACCAGCCCACCGGTGTCTGGCTGGACCGGATCGCCGCCATCAACGGCTCCGGCACCTCGATGGGCCTGCGCGCCCACCTCGACAAGGCCCTGGAGCAGAAGGGCTCCGGCGAACTCGTCGTCCAGCTCGTCATCTACAACCTGCCCGGCCGCGACTGTGCCGCGCTCGCCTCCAACGGCGAGCTGGGCCCGACCGAGATCAACCGCTACAAGACCGAGTACATCGACCCGATCGCCGCGATCCTCGCCGACGCGAAGTACGCGGGCCTGCGGATCGTCACCACCGTCGAGATCGACTCGCTGCCCAACCTGGTCACCAACGTCTCCGGGCGTCCGACGGCCACCGCCAACTGCGACGTCATGAAGGCCAACGGCAACTACATCACCGGCGTCGGCTACGCGCTCAAGAAGCTCGGCGCGATCGGCAACGTCTACAACTACATCGACGCCGGTCACCACGGCTGGCTGGGCTGGGACGACAACTTCGGCCCGTCCGCCGAGCTGTTCAAGCAGGCCGCCACGGCCGAGGGCTCCACGCTCTCCAACGTGACCGGCTTCATCGTCAACACCGCCAACTACAGCGCCCTCAAGGAGGACCACTTCACGATCAACGACAGCGTGAACGGCACCTCCGTGCGCCAGTCGAAGTGGGTCGACTGGAACCGCTACACCGACGAGCTCTCGTACGCCCAGGCCATGCGCGCCAAGCTGGTCTCCATCGGCTTCGACAGCAACCTCGGCATGCTGATCGACACCTCCCGCAACGGCTGGGGCGGCACCGCCCGGCCCACCGGCCCGGGAGCCCTGACCAGCGTCGACACCTACGTCAACGGCGGGCGGTACGACCGCCGCATCCACCTCGGCAACTGGTGCAACCAGTCCGGCGCGGGCCTCGGCGAACGGCCGCAGGCGGCCCCCGCCGCGGGCATCGACGCGTACGTCTGGATGAAGCCCCCGGGCGAGTCCGACGGCGCCTCCATGGAGATCCCGAACAACGAGGGCAAGGGCTTCGACCGGATGTGCGACCCGACGTACACGGGCAACGCCCGCAACGGGAACAGCATGTCGGGCTCACTGCCGAACGCACCGCTCTCGGGCCAGTGGTTCTCGGCCCAGTTCCAGGAACTCCTGAAGAACGCCTACCCGGCGCTGTAGCACCCACGGCACCGGCCCCGCGGCCGGCCCGGACCCCCACGGTCCCGGCC
>NZ_JBHJQI010000030.1:0-73707 GCF_042262805.1 Streptomyces sp. NPDC056361 | reverse complement strand
CTCGGCTGAGCCCGGCCCGGCCCCGGTCGGTAGGGGCCGGGCCCGGCCCCTACCGACCGTTGATCCCCAAAGTGACGCCCCGTTGCGCGAAGAACCGGGGCAGTGCCTCCCACGGCACTTCGGCGAAGCGCTGCGACACGCCGGGCAGACCGGACGGGTTGTGGATCTGCAGGTGGTCGGGCGAGCAGCCGACGGCAAGGACCAAGTGCCCACCGCGGCCCGGAGGCGTACCGTCCGGCTCGCGGATCGACGGGTGGACGGAGAGCATGACCAGCTTGCCGTCCTCCAGGTGGCCGGAGATCTCCTCCGTCGCCAGCGTCCCGTGGACCTCGGCCTCGATGTTCCACCGTCGCGCGGCGTACTCGGCGAACGGAGCGTAGATGAGGCCGTCCACGCCGTCCTCGCGGCGTACGTACGCACCGGCATCGAGGAACTCCCGAGCCAGCGTCATGAGATTCGGCGGCTTCAGGTCCCAGTACTCCAGGGCCATGCGCAGACAGGCCATACCGCAGATGCGCCAGGACCAGAAGGCGTATTCCTCGGCGCTGTCTGCCCCCGAACCGCGCCACAAAGGATCGTCTTCGGCCTTCGTCCGACCGGAGAGCAGGTCGGGGACGAGCTCTGCGGATTCCCACTGCGAGTAATACGGCACGTCATGCCGGACTGAAATGTCTCCCATATTCCTTCCATGTGCCGGTCACGCGCGTGGAATTCGCATGTCGAGCGGAGTGGTTCAGGACGATAGCATGGCGCCTCGCGCCTCCTGTCGGCGCGGGGTCGATCGAGTCACCATCCCCCGGAACAAGTCGGCGATTTTCGGCCACTCCTGTCGTCCGCCTGGAACTCACGCAAAGGAACCGCCATGAGGGTATACATCAGCGCGGACATGGAGGGCATTACCGGACTCGTGGACGCGGAGGACGTGCAGCCGTCGGGCAGGGATTACGAACGCGGTCGCCTGATGATGACCGAAGACGTCAATGCCGCGATTTCCGGGGCCTTCTCCGGCGGCGCGACGGACGTCCTGGTGAACGACGCACACGGCCCGATGCGCAACCTGCTCCTCGAAGAGCTGCACCCGCGGGCCCGCCTGATCAAGGGGCGCCCCAAACCGATGAGCATGTTGGAAGGCCTGGAGGCCGACTTCGACGTCGTGCTCTGTGTCGGCTTCCACGCGCGGGCCGGGTCGCCGGGGGTCATGAGCCACAGTTTCATGGGTCACGAGATCGAGGACATGTGGCTGGACGGCCACCCGGTCGGCGAGATCGGTCTCCTCCATGCCGCGGCGACGGCCATCGGCGTACCCGTCGCCCTGCTGACGGGCGACGATGCCGCATGCGCGGAGATGACGGAGTGGGACAGCGGCGTGACAACCGTCGCGGTCAAGACGTCCAGGGACCGCTTCGCTGCCGACCTGCGGCCCCCGGCCGAGTCGCGTGCCGCCATCCAGGCCGCCGCGCTCAGTGCCGTCGCCGGCCGGCTCGCCTCCGCGCGTGAGCCGGGCCCCGCGCGGAAGCCCGTGACACTCGCCGTCCGCTGGCAGTCCGCGGCGGTCGCGACCCACTTGCTGGGCATCCCCGGCGTGACGCGGACCGACAGCAGGACCGTCGAGGTGACGGCGCAGATGCCGGCCCTCTACCGACTGCTCGGCATCTTCCTGCGCGTGGCCTCGACCCTGACCAACCAGGCCCCCTACTGCTGAAAGGCCGCCACAATCAACCCTGTTGGTCCGATATGCGAAAGAGGGTGCCATTTCGCTCCACTCTCCGCGAAGAGCCCGCGGGCCAGTCCGTACGAGTCATGGACGAAGCGTGAACTTGCCTCGTAATATGTCTGCTCTTGACGTATTCGGAGAGTCAACCCTGTCGAACCATGTCCACCGGCACGCCGACTGCCCCGCTCCGGCCCACAAGGCAATCATCGGAGTGAGATCAGGAGTCATCGAGCACACGCATTCCGCTACGGCCACTCGATCTCGGCAGGCATCCGGGACATCCCTTCGATGCCGACAGCAGCGCCGCTGTCGCTGATCACCGCGTCAGCAGCGGGTTGCGCGCGTGTGGACGGTCGAAAGCTGCGGGGCATGTGACTCTCCTACCGGATCAGAGGACGTTGCATGGAGATCGAGCAGCCTGCCTTCGGGCGGCGGCTGAGAAGACTTCGTCTGGAAAGCGGACTGACGCAGGGGGATCTGGCCGGTGGGCCGGTCTCCACGAGCTATGTCTCGCGCATCGAAAGCGGCAGTCGCCTGCCGTCCGAGGAGACCCTGTGCCACCTGGCCGGAAAACTCGGACTCGACGTCGCCCAACTCGTATCGAGCGACGGTTCCCAGGACTCGTGGGGCGCGACCATGGCCGAGGTCTCCACGGCTCTGGCGGACAAGGACCTTTCCAGGGTCATCGACCTGCTGGAGTCGCGCTGCGAACTGCCGGCGCGGCTCCCCGAGGACTGGGCCTGGCAGGCCCTGTGGGCCCGCTCTCTTGCCCGTTCCGAAATGGAGGACCCCGTCGGCCAGCGCGAGGATCTGCGCCAGCTGGTGGTTCTCACCAGGAAATGGGAATCCCCCTGTCTGCTGGCCAGGCTGCTCGTCGAGCTTTCCAGGGCGGAACGCAAGCTAGGCGGCATCGCCGAAGCCCGTACTGCCGCACAGGAAGCACTCTCCCTGGTAGACGAGTTCGCCTCCGGCACTCACACCCTCAGGGTGAGCGTCCGCCTGGCACTCATAGCCGCGGAAACCGAGGCCGGTCTGCTGGCGCAGGCCGCCGCACGCATCCCCGACGTCTTGCACATGGCCGCGGACGCACCCTCGGAGGTCACGGTCCAGGCGTACTGGACGTGCTCCGGCGTGAGGATCCGGCAGGGCCTCTTCCCGGAAGGCAGGGAGCTGATCGCACACGCCCTGTCCGCCATGGACAGCCGACGTGATCTGCTCGGTTGGGCACGCTTGAGACTGGCCGCCGTATCCCTCGAACTGCGCTGCCCCGAGCCCTCCTCCCCTGCGATCCACATCTGGCTCCAGGAGGCGGCGGATGCGCTTCGTTATGTGGGAGACCCCATCCATCATGCCGAACTCACGGCGGTGGCCGCCCGCGCGCACCTCATGGAAGGCCGCCCGGCCGACGCCCTGACGCAGGCGGCAGCCGCGGAGGACACGGGCCTGCTCACCTTCCACGACAGATTGCGCACGAGGCTCCTGCGTGCCGAGGCCACCATGAGACTGGGTCGGCACCAAGAGGGAGTTCGCCTGGCGCAGAGCGTCGCCGAGGAATCCGAAGGCGCCGGATACCTGGATTTGGCAGCAGAAGCGTGGAAGGCGGTAGCGGTGTCCAGGGAACTCCCACCAGCCGTGTGAAGCACCCTGCCCCCTCTTCCGTACGCGACCGATCCTCCGGTCACAGCGCTGTCAATCTCGGGTCGCACATCATTCAACATATTGACTGAACTGTGAACTGAGAACAGTGAATCCAGTCAGTGAATCATGGCGGGAATCGTTCTCGGCTACCCCGCGAACGTCGGCCCACCCGGCTTGCACACACCCCTTAATCGCCGACCGATACGTTCGGATCGAAGGGGTGTCGCCACGTCCACCTGCGAAGACCTGATAAGAGTTCCTAGGGGTGGCCGGTTCCGCGCGACTTGCCGCGTGGCGTACCGGGTGGGCCCCCTGTGCTGTTTGCGCGCTATGCCTTGTGTCTCAAACTTGCCAGCTCGGGGGGCTCGTCAGTGCCCGAATTCCTACGTGATCGACCGTGGTCACCGCCTGCTGGACGTGCCGTTCAGCCGGGCCAGGTGCCGAGCGCGCGGGCGAGGCGGTTGCTCTGCTCCCGGGTGATGCCCTGGGCGAGGTGTGTCCCGCACCGCGGACTCATGTACCCGTCGCAGTGCAGGATTCCGCGGAAGGGTTCCTGGCCGGCGGAGAGCGGAGAAGCGGCAGGAAGCGTCCATTCGGCCGGCTCCCACAACGGGTGGTCCGCCAGGAGCGCCTCCGCGAGATCCGGTGCCAGAGTCGCGGGGACACCCGCCTCCGACAATGCTCGGCTGACCGCGGCTGCCGCGTCGCCGGGCAACTCCTCGTCGCCGAGCGCGGGCAGCAGCAGGAGCAGACGCGCGTATTCGGCGTGGATTCCCGGAGCGTTGAGGTCGGGTGTGCGGGTGAGGTGAAGAAGCTCTCTCCATGACAGACCCGGGCCGGCCTGGTGGCCGCTCACGGTGGCCAGGTGGCCGTGCCGTCGCCACTCCGGGTGGGTGACGAAGTACTCCGTTTCCGGATCGTCGGGAAAGTTGCGTCCGATGACCAGCACGGTGTGGCCATCGGCAAACGGGATCCGAAACACAGGCCAGTGATCCTCGTCGCCGAGCGCATCGCAAGCCGCGTCGGCGTCCGCCCCGTCGACGCCGAACCATTCCGGAATGGGGTCGTAATCCTCTGTCTGGCTCAGCCACATCAGGTAGGCCGCCCAGAACCCCGGCAGGGCCAGCAGTTCCTCGCCCGGGCCAAGAGGGGCGTTCTCGAATCCTCGTATCAGCACCGGCCCAGGCTCTCACCCGCCTACGACAGCGTGTACCCGCGGTGAACTCAGTCCGTGAGGAAGGCTCCTTCGCGACATGCGCGGCAGACGAAGACGTAGCCCAGCTGGCCGCCGAGGTTCATCGCGGTCTGCGGGGAGATCCCTTCTTCCAGATGTGCCGCGAACTCCATCGTGTCCGTACAGGAAGGGCATGCGGGCACTCGGTCGTCCTCGAGGTAGGAGGGGCTGCCTCCGAGTGACCCGAGCACCTCGCGCTGCTTCCCGAATCGTTCTCCGGGCTCCCGCTGCCACCCCGAACGTGCGAGGTCGTACGCGTCAGGAGCGACGTCGTCACGGTCGTCGCCCTCTTCGGGGTCGAGCGTCACGACGTGGGTGCGGATGGCGGAGGTGGCGGGCAGCAGCGTCACCCCCGCCTCGGGCACGGCCACCGGCCGCAGTCCCTCCCGGGGAAAGAGGTAGACCCGGTTCGCGCCGGACGTCTCGTCCCAGAATGCGCACGCACCCGGGTCGTTCTGGCACACGAACACCGACAGGACGTCGTCCTCGGCGGAGAGATGGGCGAAGAACTGCAGTGGCCCACCGCAGCTGGAGCCGCACATGGGCCAGGTGAATCCTGCCGGCGCCAGCGGCACGCCCCCGGTACGCGGGACATCGGAGTCGGCCGGTGCCGTGCCGTCGTGGATCATCAGAGTCGTCTGCATGCTGAGAGGCTACGACCGACCCATGACAGGGGTCGGCCCAGGCTCTCACCCGCGGACGTACCAGGCCGCTGCACTCGTGTGATGAATTGGTCCGTTGGGGCAAGATGGATGAAGAGGCGCCGCCTCGCACGGGGGCCCGCGCATCAGGGGGATGCGGGGACAGAGGGATGCGGGGGCAAAGGCGTTTCGACGACTGAGGCCCTGCGTGAGACGGGGCAGGGGGTGTGCGCGGCGAAATGAATCCTGAGCGCCTTGTACTCGTCCGGACCGGCGGCCCGAAGGGGTACGGCTCCGGCTACCTGGTCGGCCCGCAGCTGGTGCTGACGGCGCTGCACGTCGTGCTGTCCGATGGCCGTTGGGCGGAGCACGTGCAGGCACAGGTCGGGCACCCGCATTTCGGGCGGGTCGAGCACCGGCGGGCCCAGGTGTGCTGGCCCGATCCCGAGCAAGGCGTCCCGGCTGCGGACGTCCCGGACATCGCCTTGATCTGGCTCGACGAACCCGTGGCGACCACCGGCGGCCCGGTGATCTGGGGGCTGCCCAGCGGCACCGGCCGGATCCCGTACGACGGTGCCGGATTTCCCGCCTTCGCCGCCGACACAGGGAGCTCCGCCCAGGTCGAGGCTCTGCGTGGAGAGCTGTCCGCGGTCTCCACGTCCTCGGTCGGCTGGGTGCTGGACTGCGGGATCTGGCCGGCAGGGGGCCGTGACGGGGAGCGGCCGTGGGCCGGCGCGTCCGGGGCGGCGATCTTCTGCGACGGCCGGCTCGTGGGGGTGGCGGTCGAGGACAACCGGTCCATGGACTGGCGGCGCCTGTACGCCGCCCCGATCCACACAGCCCTCGACGTGCCTGGATTCGCCGCACTCGTCACCCGCAAGGGACACGCCGGGACAGTCGGACGGGCGGAGACGGTGACCGCCACCGGCGGTGCACCGTCCCCCGGGGGAGCCGAGCCGAGGTGGCCGGTGGTGGTCGGGCAGGTGCCGACGCTCGCCACCGCGCTCCAGCCGCGCAGCGATCTGCGGGAGAAGATCGAGCGGGCCCGAGCGGCCGGCGGGTCGGTGGTGCTGACACAGGTGCTGTCCGGCGGCGGGGGAGTGGGGAAGACGCAGTTGGCCGCCGCCTGTGCCACGGACGCCCTCGCGCAAGGCACGGACCTCGTGGTGTGGGTACCCGCAGAGGAACAGCAGCAGGTGATCACCCAGTACGCCCAGGTCGCCGCCGATCTCCACCTGGCCGGCGCGATCGGCGAGGACCCGGAAGCCGACGCCCGGACGCTGCTCGCGTGGCTGGCCACGACGTCACGACGGTGGATGGTCGTCCTCGACGACGTCACCGACCCCGCCACGCTCGGTGCGTGGTGGCCCGTCAGCCGCACGGGGACCGGCTGGAGCCTGGCCACGACACGCCTCAACGACGCCCGCCTCACGGGCGGCGGACGTACCCGCGTCGACATCGGGATCTACACGACCGACGAGTCCCTCTCCTACCTGAGCGAACGCCTCCATCGGGACGACATGGGGCACCTCCTCGACGACCAGGCCACCGCCCTCGCCGACGCCCTCGGCCACCTTCCGCTCGCGCTCGGCCTCGCCGCGGCGCACATGCTCAACGAAGCACTCACCTGCACCGAATACCTGGACCTCTTCAACAGCCGCGCCACACGCCTGGCTGATGCGCTACCCGAAACGGCCGACGCCGAGGGCTACGGCCGGCACATCACCGTGGCCCTCCTGCTCTCCTTCGACGCGGTCCAGTCGGCCGACACCACCAACCTCGCCGGCCCCGTCCTGTGCCTGGCCGCCCTCCTCGACCCCGCCGGCCACCCCCACTCCCTGTGGTCCAGCCCGCCCCTCCTCGAATACTTCAGCCACTACCCCCCATACGACCGGCAGGTCACCGCAGGCCAGATCCACGGCGTCCTACGACTCCTCCACCGCTACGCCCTGATCACCCACGACCGCCGCACCGAACCGCGCTCCGTGCGCATCCACGCCCTCACCGCCCGCGCCGTACGCGAAGCCATACCCGCGGACGGCCTCGCCCACCTCGCCACCGCCGCCGCGGACGGCCTCCTCCACATCTGGCCTGAAATCGACCAGCAGTACCCCGATCTGTCCGCGACCCTCCGCGCCAACACCGACGCCCTCGCTCTCCACACCGATCACCGGCTTTGGCACCTGCTCCTCCACCGCGCGGGCGACAGCCGCATGGCCGTCGGTGCGCTGAGCAGTGCAGCCGTGTACTGGGAACGGATGGTGGCCACCGAAGAGGAACTCTTCGGCGCAGACCACCCCCAACTCCTCGTCTCCCGTGCCAACCTGGCCATCTGCCACCGGCGGGGAGGCCGGACCGAGGAAGCGATCGAGCTCCTGGAACAGGTCGTGGCCGACTGCGAGCGCCTGCTCGGCGTCGACGACCCCCACACCCTCCTCAACCGCAACAGCCTCGCCAGCTCCTATCTCCAAGCAGCGCGGACCGAGGAAGCCGCCGAACTCCTCGAACGCCTCGTCGCCGACAGCGAACGGCTACTCGGCCCCGACCACCACACCTCCCTCCTTGCCCGCGCCAACCTCGCCAGTGTCTACCAGCAGGAGAACCGAGCGGAGGAGGCCCTGGACTTCCAGGAGCAGGTCGTCTCCGACAGCGAGCGCCTGCTCGGCACCGACCACCCCAACACCCTCACCGCCCGCAACAACCTGGCCCGCCTCTACCAGAGGGCGGGCCGCGCCCAGGAGGCACTGGTCCTGCAGGAGCAAGTGCTGTCCGACAGCGAGCGCCTGCTCGGCACCGACCATCCCGACACCCTCCTCGCCCGCGCCAACCTGGCCGACTCGTACCGCCAAGCAGGCCGGTTCGAGGAGGCCATCGGCCTCCTGGAGCAGGTGGTGCCCGACCGCGAGCGCGTACTCGGCGCCGACCACCTCGACACCGTCATCGCCCGTGGCAGTCTGGCGGGCGCCTATGCGCAAGTAGGCCGAACCGAAGAATCCATCGATCTCCTGGAGTCGGTGATCCCCGACTGCGAACGACTCGTCGGCGTCGACCACCCCGACCTCATCACCGTCCGCTACGACCTGGCCTCCCTCTACCAGCGCGTGGGCCGCACCGACGAAGCACTCGCGCAGCTCTGGAGCGTCGCGTTCGACAGCCAACGCATCCTCGGCCCCGACCACCCCACAACCCTCGATGCCCGCAACGAACTGGGTGACTACTACGAGCAAGCAGGTCTTGTCCCCGACTCCATCGAGGCCCACGAACGGATCGCAGCCGACGTCGAACGGCTACTCGGAGCCGGCCACCCGGACACCTTCGTCATGCGCGCCAACCTGGCCACGTTCTACGAGCAGACCGCCCGCTTCCAGAAGGCCATCGACGAACGCGAGCGCATCGCCGCCGACGCCGAGCGGTACCTCGGCCCCGACCACACCTACGTCCTCGTCGTCCGCGCCAACCTGGCCGACACCTACCACCAGGCAGGCCGGACCGACGAAGCACTCGACCTGATGGAGCGCGTGGCAGCGGACTCCGCCCTCCTGCTCGGCGCCGACCACCCGGACACCCTCGCCGCACTGGAGGACATCGCCCACATGAGGCAGTCGCGCAGGGAGCCCCGATCCGGGACCTGAGGCGGACCGGACCGTGCAGGATGCGCTGCTGAATTGCCTGGGCATCGGCGAGGCGGTGCATTCATGATGTGCACGTGTGACGCCCGACGGAGGCCTTGCCCGCTCTGGAGTTCGACGTATTGGCAGGGCAAGATCGGGCACATGACCACCCCACGTGAGATCGTTCTTCCGCCAAGCATTCGGTTATCAGGAGACGGAATACTGCTGAGGGAGTGGACCGAGGCGGACCTGCCGGCGTTGGTCGAGCTCTACGACGACCCCGAGATGGACCGATGGACTCCGGTGCCCTCTCCGCTCGACTCCACAGTGGCGGGCAAGTACCTGGCCAAGGCCCACGAAGGCCGTGAGGACCGCCGCAAGGCAGCGCAGCTGGCGATCACCACCGACGGCGGGCTGCCGCGTGGCGAGGCCCTCCTCTTTCGCTGCCAGCTCGACGCGCGCGATGCCGAGCTCGCATACGGCGTCGGCAGCCGACATCGACGACAGGGCCTTGCCTCACGGGCCGTCAGGCTGCTGGCCGACTACGCCGGTGGGCAACTGGGCGCAAGGCGCGTGCTGCTGCGCATCGACCCCGGGAACCTCCGAAGCGTGGCCGTCGCCCGCACGACCGGCTTCCGGCTCACCGAAGACGAGCCCCTCACCCGGGAGGCCAAAGGCCGCCAGGTGACGTTGCACACCTGGTGTTTCGAGAGCGGCGAAGCCGTCTCCCCGTCGCCTTGAGGGACAGGGCCGTCCCACCTTCAGGCTCGTCGGCCCTCAGCCGACCTCGGCATGTTGAGCATGCGCAGGGGGCGGGTCCTCGATGCTTCGCCATCGCCATCGCCATCGCCATCGCCATCGCCCTGCGCCAACGGTGCTGCAATCCGCCGCCGTTCAGCCTGGTGCGGGGTGCGTACGGCGGGCATAGGCGCGGGCGGCGCGGGCGCGGTCACCGCAGCGGACGGAGCACCACTGGCGGCGGCCGTGGCGCAGCAGATAGCGGGTGCAGGGAGGGGAGCCGCAGGCGGTGAGGCGTTCGGCGTCGGTGCTCGTCAGCAGGTCGGCCGCATTGGCCGCCAGCGCCGCCAGGGCACGGTCGAGGATCTCGTTGGTGGGGCATGGCGTCGCGCGGTAGGGGCCGTTGTCCTCGTCCCAGTGCAGCAGGGCGGCCGTGGGGGCCTTGCTCAGTGCGTCGTTGACGGCCGAAAGCGCCGCGGGCAGGGCGGGCAGACCGGCTACCCGTGCGGCGAAGAGTGCCCGGATGTGTTCGCGCAATGAGCGCAGCTGCGCCGCGCACATGTCCTGCACGCCGGCGTCGGACGGAGCCAGTCCGTGCTCGGTGAGCCACTGGTCGGTCGTCGCCGGGGTGCCGAGCAGATCGATGTACTGCCCGCCGGGCAGCGCGATGACGCTGTTGACGAAATCGAGGGCGAGGTAGTCCTCGGCTCCAGGCGCGGGGGGCGGTGCGGCGTCGCCTGACTGGCTCTCATCCATGCTTCTCATGCTAAGCCTTGCCCTCATCCGTGAGAAGTCACTACTGTTCATCACGGATAAGCGACTACTCAAACGTGAGGCATCGTGATGACGGCAATCCCAGTCCCGGCCCCAGTCCCGGCCCCTGTCCCTGTCCCCGTCCGTGTCCTTGGCGGTCCGACGGCCCTGTTCGAATACGGCGGCCTGCGCTTCCTGACCGACCCCACGTTCGACGAGCCCGGCGACTACACGGTGCCCGGCGGACGGCTGACCAAGACCGCGCGCTCTTCCGCCATACCCGACCACGTTGACGTGGTCCTGCTCTCCCACGACGAGCACCCGGACAACCTCGACACGGCCGGCCGTGCCTTCCTCGCCGAAGTCCCGCTCACCCTCACCACACCTGGAGGCGCGCAGCGGCTGGGGGACAGCGCCAAGGGACTGGCCGACTGGGACACGATCGAGCTGCAGCGGCCCGGCGGAGGCACGATCACCGTGACAGGAGTGCCGGCCGTCCACGGGCCCGGCGCCCGCGAGGACGTCGAACCCGTCACCGGCCAGGTCGTCGGCTTCGTCCTCACCGGACACGACCTGCCCACGCTCTACGTCAGCGGCGACAACGCTTCACTCGACGCCGTCAAGCAGATCGCCGAACACTTCGGCCCGGTGGACACCGCGATCCTCTTCGCCGGCGCACCCCGCTTCGACGTCCTGTTCAACGGCGCGGTGATCGTCCTGGACAGCGCCCAGGCCGCCGAGGCCGCCGGAATCCTCGGCGCCCGCCACGTCGTCCCCGTCCACTACGAGGGCTGGGCCCACTTCACCGAGGGCCGCGACGCCCTGCGCGCCGCATTCACCGCCGCCGATCTCGCCGACCGCCTCGACCTGAACTGATCGGCCTTGAAAACGGCCAGGTCGTTCCGCCTCCTCGGATGGCGGTCCCGGCCAACCGTGCGACAGCCGAGCGGTTACAGCTGTTCGAAGTGGAAGGAGCGGATGAAGCAATCCCTCGGCTGGCCGATCGCGAACAGCACGCAGTCGACGACGGACTGGGCAGTCAACGGGTCGTCAGCGGACCGCGAGGCGTTGTCCCAGGAGGGGGCGAGCGGGTCACCGTCGTTGAAATCCGGAGGGTAGAGGGAGATGACGCGAATGCCTTCGGGGCGCAGTCGCTGCGAAAGAACGTCGGCGAATCCGGCCTGAGCAGCCTTGGCGGCGTAGAACGCAGGGTGCGCCTCGGACCGGTGATTGCGGGATTCCGCAGCCGAGGAAACCAGGTTGACCACATCCGCGCCGGCGGCCGCACGCAACAGCGGCAGGAAGTGCTTGCTTGCCAGCAGTGTGCCCGTGGCGCCCGAGGCGATGGTGGCGCTGATGGCATCGTCATCGGCGTCCCAGAGCCCTGGGCCGTGGAGATAGTGGGCACCGTTGTTCACCAGTACATCCACCCGGTCGGTATACCCCGCGACTCCTTCGGCAAAGGCCCGGATCGAGGCAGGCTCGGCCAGGTCACAGGCGAACGCGTACGCAGCCGCACCGCTGTCCGCCGCTACCTCCCCGACCACCTTCTCGGCAGCCTCCATGGAGCGCGCCGACACGAACACCCGTGCGCCCAGCCGACCCACCCGCAATGCCAACGCGCGCCCGAGCCCACGCCCGCCCCCGGTGATGACCACCGTGCGCCCGGTGAGATCCATGTACGCCCCTCCTGCCTCGGAAATGATCACCACGAGCCTAACCCGCACGGCCTCGACATCCGTTCGGCCCTGTCACGACGAGACTGTTCCCGTTCGTCCGGGGTATTCGGCGATGCTGATCGACATGCCGTACTCATCGACCTCATGGACACACGCGCTGACCCACTGGGACAGCATCATCATCAACTTTCGCGACTTCGCATTCCCCGAAGGGAAGGGGCACGGGTACCGATGGGTCCACCTGAAGCGGTTCCGCCTGCCCTCCGATGTGCCAGGTGACCGGGACTTGCTGGCTGCCCTGATCGCCCATCCAGAGTTTCGGGATACGTACGACGGAGCCGGTGTCTGGCTCGAACCACGCCATGGACAGTGGTGGTCGGACCGCATCACCCCGGACACCTACCTACCTGTCGGCGACGAGACCGCCACTGACGTCATCCGCTCCTGGGCTGCCGGCGGCGTCGGAGTCCCCGTCGATCTCGCCGAGCGGCTGCAGGAAGCGGTCTACACACCGATCCACCACGCCACGAGCCGGTACGCGCTGGGGGACCTCCCCGACGATGCGCTCCACGACTACGGCCCTATCCATATCGAGTTTCACGAGCTCGTCCTCGTCGACCGCAGGAAGGGCGCCCTCACCCTTCTGGTCGCCGCCGACGACTGAGAGCGGCGGCGATCGGTGCCAGAGCGGCCTGCGGCTGCGCCCTGACCGTGTGCCGTTCCGGTCCTGTGCCCTGCTGTGAGGAGGCACGGGACGGGGGCACGCCGTGACGCGCGTCGGGCGGTGTTCCGCGTGACGAGACCTGCGAGCGCGTCCTGCATCTACTTCGAGCCGGGCTCACCGAAGGGGTAATGGCCGACCCGGTCGAGCGTGACCGCGTCGGCGACAACCTTGGTGATGCGGGAGCGGGAGACGACGGGCAGGCTGGGCTGGTGCCCGGTCCAGGGGTTCCTTGGCCTCCCACCCCCGAACGACGGACCCGCCCAGATACGGACCTCTGCGGCCCCACCCCCGAGTTCGGTGCCCAAGAAGCCCCGTCGGCCTCTACCCGGCCCTCCTGGGCCTATTGCTCCCTCAGGCCAACGCCGCCACAGAATCCCTGGCCGTCGCCCAATGCCGAGACCTCGTGACCTGCCGGGGCACCCACCCGCACCGGCCTCGTGGGCCGCGTCCGCGACTGCCTCGGCGCCCGCCTACCTCGCCGGCCCATTGCGGTGGTTGACGTGTCGATGCGGCGCGGAGAGCGCCTGGATGCCTAGGCCGTCTCTTCCGGATCATGGATCGTTGACCTGGTTATGTCGTTGACTGACGTTCAGTGGGCCCGGATCGAGCCGCTGCTACCGGACTGGACTCCGAAGCGAGGCGGGCAGTGGCGCGATCACCGACAGGTGATCAATGCCATCGTCTTGAAGTATCGGACGGGCTCGCCCTGGAAGAACCATCCTTCTTCTCCGACGTCCGCGTCCACGACGGAAGCGCCGCTCGCGCCTCTGCGAGCGAGATCGGCGCCCGCGCCTACACCTCGGGCAACAACGTCGTCCTCGGCGAGGGCGGCGGCGACAAGCACACCCTGGCCCACGAGCTCACCCACGTCATCCAGCAACGCCAGGGCCCCGTCTCCGGCAGCGACAACGGTTCGGGCCTGTCCATCAGCGACCCCACAGACCGTTTCGAACGGGAGGCGGACGCGAACGCGAGCAAGGCAATGACCCGCGACCCCGAGCCGCGGACCGTTGCGGTCCCCGAGCCCGCCTCCACCGGCCAGGCACGATCCGCCCCCGCCCACCCGGCGGTCCAACGCATGATGGGGCCAACCCGGCTGACCCCGCAGCAGATGGCCCAGCTGCAACAGGAGCGGCGCGATCAGATGCAGCAACAGCTGCAATACCTCAACCAGCAGACCATCGCCGCTGGAAACCCGAACTTCAACTACGGGCAGGGTTACACCAGGCCGAACATCCCGGACGCTGCCACACTGCAGATCTTCCCGTACCAGACCGGAGTCCTCGCCTCACCCGGAGCACAGCTCCGCGCGGAGGAGATCCAGGCGCAGGGCGGAACGTTCAACCCCTACGACCAGTGGGGACACAACAACTTCACCGGTCCCAACGGTGGCGTGGGAGCGACCCCGGCCGGCGTCTCCATGTCCCGGAACCATCGGCTGTCCGATCACTACATCGCGAAGATCCTCGAAGGTGCCGCCCAGAACTACGACCACACGGACCAGGATCACCAGCGGGCCATGCTGAACTTCTTCCGAGCCTGCGTTCCGGGCAGCGACGTACCGGCCGCCATCAACCAGTTCGTGACCCTGAGGAATCAGCTGGCCAATCAGACGCAGGCCGTGTTCCGCCAGTTGGTCTCCACGGTGTCGAACAGTCCGAAAAACCTCTGCTTCGGTGTCTCCTCGACGAACAGCGGCATCGGAAAGGCCATGGACGCGGGCTACTACAAGAATGACGGCGGCCTGACGCCCTTCTCCGATGAGATCCACGGGGAGGTCTACGGCCTGGCCGACGCGCGCCTTATCCCACTCGCGCTCGCCCAAGCCGGCCTGGAAGTGCGTCTTGGCAAGGAGACGTCGTCCGGTCTTCTCTGAGGACGTGAGTCGCGCCGGTTCGGATTCAGGCCCCGGATCGGCGACCGGACAGAACACGAGGGTTCCGGTGCCCCTCGTCGATCCGCAGCGGGCGGTCGAGCGGCCCGGCCGCCCACCGGCGCCACCTCGGCTGTCGCGCTCGGCCTCGTCCGTAAGATCACTCCATGCCTGCTGACGAACGCGTAACTCGGTCCATGCGTCGTGTCCAGCCGATATCAGATCCTCGGCCGATGCCGGAATCGTGGGAGGCCGGGTGAATCCGTGGACAGTGACCTGCGGCGTGCGGTCGTCGTGACGCTTGGCGAACTCGGGCGCAGCGATGACTGGCGTGTCGCGGGATGCACCTGTTGATCGTCAGGCCGTACTGCAGCGGAGCTGCAAGATCAGCATCGCTGACGACTTGAGAAGCTGAGTTCACGTGCGCCGTGCCTGACGGCGCCAGGGGGAGAAACCGATGTCTCGTTGGATCGTGCTGGCCATACCTGTCGACGGCATCTCGGACGGGCGAAGTCGGAATGCCCGGACAGTAGCTGAACTCGATGGCAGCGAGGAGGAGGCGGAGGCTGCTCTGCTGCAGGCGGCGTCAACGTTTGAGTATGACCTTTGGAAGGTCCGCCGGCGTGAGATCTTCAAGTGTTCCAGCCGCTCGTACTTCGTCCGCATCGAGGGGCTTCTGAACGCGTACGGGTTCCTCCTTCAGCTTGGTGAGCGTGTCCAGGACTCTGGTGTGCAGGCCGGCGACGATGAGTGAACGGCCCGTTCCGGCCAAACCGGCGGGTGAGCCCGAGTGACGAACTACGGCGGTAGGCGTGATGCCGTCGGCCTGCCGTAGGAGCCGTAAGCCCGCGAGGGGAGGGCAATGACGGTGGCGTCGTGAAAAGTCCCGCCTGCCGCTCCCAGCTCCTACAGGGATCGGCCCGGTCCGAAGCGCCGACAGCGAATGGTCGTCGACTCGGCAGCAGATAGCGGTCCGAGGGATCCGAACGGACCGCTCCTGGCCTGATGACGACGGGCAGGTCACGGGCCTAAGGTATGCCGGTGATCTTCAAGAGGAAGCGGAAGGCAGGGGACCTCACCTCCAGCGTGTCCGAGCTGGAGGAGGCGGTCGCCGCACGTGACGGCGACCGGACTGAGCGTGCCTTCACCGCCGTGATGAACGGTGTGCAGTCGGCGTCGGACCCGGAACGCGATCTGGCGGGGCCGCGGTTGGCAGCGCTGCTCCCTGCCTTCCCGCCCACTGGGCCCCGGCCGATGCTGGCGATGGCGGCCGGTTACTGCGTCGAGCGGGGGGCCGATCCGGTGTCCTGCGCCGAACCGATCCTCGACAGTGTCCACCAGGACCTGCTCGATGCTCTGGAGTTCGCCCGTCGCTGGACCGGCACCGCCGCGTCCGCAGCCACGAACGAACTGCCGGAGCCGGACGAGAAGATCATCGACGACGCCCTGCTGGCGCGCCTTGGCGACGACGCGTACGAGGCCACGCGGCTGGCGCTGGCCTGGTGCTCGGTCGAGGAGTGGCAGCCGCCCGCGCTGGCAGTGTTGTGCCGCAGCGCCGAGGTACGCCGCCGACACGCATCCGCGATCCTCCCCGCTTGCCGCGAGCTGGCAGCCCTGGAGCGGCACGACCTCAAATGCCTGGCGTATGCGCTGGCGGTTCTCGACGGTGAGTCCCTCGTGGTGCTGCACAGGCCCACCGGCACCGGATTCGAGGTGCGCATCGGCGGCATCGGCGACAACTTCCAGCTGCACACGCTGCTTGCCCACGTCCTCATAGGTGGCGGTCACATCCCCGGCGCCAAGCCGTCAGCGGAGAGCGTCCGCCTGGCCACGGACCCCGAGCCCGCCCGGGGACGAACCCAGGCCGTCGCGACAGGGGCCTTCGAACTTCTGGCCCCGAACGGCGAGCGGATCTGGAACGAGGGTCTGCCCGACGACATTCCCTTGGTCGAGGGCCGCCGCCTGCTCGTGCTCGACGACCCGACATACCAGCGCAGCTGGAACGCCGACCGGTTCTTCCCGCACCTCCCGGGTACAGCGGAGCTGGTCCGCGTCCTCACCGCGGGCGAGGTGCGGACCTGGTTCGCCCGCACGAAACCCGGCAGCACGGCCCACCAGCCTTCCTGATTCGGCGGCCCGGGCCGACACCACTCTCCGGGGCGGCCGGCTGAGGGCGGAGGGCAGGACAGGGCAGGACAGGGCAGGACATAGATCTGGTTTCCCTACCGGATGTGAAATGTTCTGGCTGCCCGGCTGCCCGGCTGCCCGGCTGCCCGGCCGTCGCCGTATCCCTGAACTACGTGAACCACCCGAATGAACAGAACTACGAAGGTGCAGTCGGTGATCAAGTACTGGTCAGCGGTCGTCTGCCGCGTCGCGCCCGCTGCCGGACTGGTCGCCGTGGTGGTCGGCGGCGCAATGTGCGCGGTGCTGCTCTTGGGCGACGGGGCGCCCTGGACGTCCGCGCTGGCGCAGAGCGCGCTCGCCGGGCTGACCTGCGCTGTCCTCTTCACGCTGGCCGTGACCACCGCGGACACGGTTACCGCTGTTCGCACGGCCGTCCGCTACGGGCTGCTCCTGGAGCCGGCGGCGGCGCGACTGCCCAGCCTCCGCCAGGTAACCGCCGACACGCCGGGTGCCACCGCGTTCCAGCTGGCGGACAGCGTCCTGCATGCCATAAAGAAGGCGCAGGCTCCGATGGTCTCCGAAGTGCTGGAGCTGAGCCACGGACGGGTTTCCCTGATGTGCACATCGCCATACGGGCCTGAGATCCACGTGTCCATAAACATCACGGTCGCTGACGGCAGGGCCCTCGCCGCCCTCACATGCCGACCCGTGACCAGCTGGAAACGCCTTGATGGTGCAGCGAGTTGGACGACCGCGGGCATCCTGGAGCCCCATGTGCGGGCGGCCTTGAAGGACCATTGAAACCGGCAGCAAGAGAAGCCGTGTGTGGGCGTGATATTTGACGACAGAACCTATGACTCTGCCGAGGCGAGTACGGCGAGTGGATCGCGCAGGAGAGGCTTCGGGGCCGATGCCGAGGCTGTCTGCCGTCGGGGGATGATGACGTGATGTCAGACGAAAGAGTGGAAATGATCATGGGATTCCCTGACCGTCAGGGTCGGCGTGTGGTGCTTGAGGACATATCCGACGAGAACTGGAGGAGCGTTGCGGATGTGGCCCCCGCCGACGATCAGCGCCGCTTCGTGGCCGCTCTCGGCGCGCGCTACCTGTTGCTCTCCCTGCGCGACGGACTCTGGAATTCTCTTGCCGTGCGGGCCGGCGATGAGGTCGTCGGTCATGTCATGTGGGCCCATGACGACGAGGACGGCACCCACTGGATCGGCGGCATGATCGTCAATGCCGAGGAGCAGGGCCAAGGCGTCGGTCGTGCGGCGGTGCGAGCCCTGTTGCGACGCCTCGCGGCCCTTCCGGACTGCCGTGAGATCCGCCTTTCCTACCACCCGGACAACGCACCCGCGGCCGTCCTCTACAAGTCGCTGGGCTTCGAGCCCACCGGCGATTTCGAGGATGAGGAGATCGTGGCCGCCCTGAGTGTCACTGCAGCCGGCGTGGTCTGACCCTCTCGGCAAGCAACGCGGCCTGCCGGAGGCCGACCATGAGGGCGCGGGTAGTGGCGTGGTCGGCCCGTCGAAGCCCCGCGGTCGGCGCGAACTGGGTGCTGGCCGCGGGGTGCTTGGTGGAGTTACTGGTGCTACTACGGCGAGACCAAGGCGCACTTGACCTTTGGCCCCGGCATCGTCGACAACGACAACATGGTCCCGCTCGGGGCCGGTGCTGAGAAGCTGCCCGCGACCCGACTCACGGAGCATCGCTGAGCGCCCCAGTTCCAGTTGGCCTGGCTGAGGGCGGGAACGGCAAGTTCAGTGTTCGGCGGTCGCTCGGTGGTGTGCATCCCGATGAGCGAGTACTTCGGTCATGTGCGCTTCGGCCCAGTCCTTGAGGCCGGCCATGACGTGGTTCAGGGACAGACCGAGTTCCGTCAGCTCGTAGGTGACGGTGACGGGAACGGTCGGTGTGACAGTACGGGTGACCAGGCCGTCGGCTTCCAGGGAGCGCAGGGTCTGGGTGAGCATTTTCTGGCTGGCGCCCGCGAGCCGGCGGGAGAGCTCGGAGTAGCGCATCGACCGGGGCCCGTCCTCGTGGTCGATGCCGGGTCGGTGCGGGCCGTCGCTGCCGAGGGCGGCGAGGATTAACGCGACCCACTTGTCGGATATCCGGTCGAGTAGCTGGCGGCTGGGGCAGCCCGCCATGAACGCGTTGTAGCTCGTCTTCGCCTCGGCCCGGTGTTGGGCCGCTGTCTGTGTCGACATTGATCGCTCCTTCGGTACCCGATGGGGGGTTACGCACTTCCAAGTGCCTTCTTCCGGGCGGAGGTTAACGAAACCAGCATGGACCTCGGAAGCGATCACCCCACCGCAAGGGAACAACGCCATGAGTGCTGCCACTTTCCGTACCGCCGTCGTCCGTGTCCCGAACGGGCCCGACTCGATCGAGATCATCGACGTGCCCGTCGCCGAGCCCGGCCCCGGCCAGATCCGCGTCGCCGTCGCCGCGGCGACGGTCAACCCCACCGACCTCGGCGTCGCAGCGGGCTTCTTCCACGCGATCGGACTGGTCCAGCAGCCCGAACACACAGGACTGGGCTGGGAGTTCTCCGGTGTCGTGGACGCGGCCGGGCCGGGCGTCGACGTGGCCGTCGGCACTCGGGTGGCGGGCCTGGTGGTCGGCTTCGACCGCGACTACGGCACCTACGCCGAACAGATCATGGTTCCGGCGGCCGACGTCGTCCCGGTCCCCGACGGGCTGGACCTGCTGGCCGCGACCACGGTCCCCCTCAACGGACTGGCCGCCGCCCGGGCCGTAGACCTCCTCGGCGACGCGCCCGCCGGGGCCGCCCGGCTGCTGGTGACCGGTGCCGCGGGGGCGGTCGGGGCGAACGTCACGGTACTGGCGCAGGAGCGCGGCTGGCAGGTGACCGGGCTCGCCCGCGCCGGCGACGAGGAGTTCGTCCGTGGCCTCGGCGCAGACTTCACCGTCCACGCCGAGCCGGAATGGGACGCGGTCGTCGACCCGGCGCAGCTCAATGACCAGGCCGTGAAGCTGGTTCGCGACGGAGGCGCCTACATCGGCCTGCGGCCCGGCCTCGAACCCCCCACCGAGCGCGGAATCTCTGTCACCTCCGTGGTCACCGCCTCCGACCCCACCCGACTCGCCAGCCTCCTCACCCGCGCCGCCGCCGGCGTCCTCCCGACCCGCGTCCACGCCGTCGTCCCCCTGGACCAAGCCCCCGAAGCCCACCGGGCCACCGCCGAGGGCGGCCTCCGCGGCCGCTACATCATCTGCCCCTGACCAGCCTGACGTTGAGAGCACGGCCGACCGCGACCGCGAACCCCGCCCATCGGCAGCGTCGCAGGTGGGAGACCGGCCCATGCCGGGCAATCTCGTGCTGCCAAGCCCATACTGCGCAGCCGATCCCCGACGCGCTACGACATTGGTGTCATCGCCGAATTCGGCGAGCTACCGCAGCGCGCGCCACCTACGGCATCGGTGCACCACCAAGACGTCTGCGGCGAGTGACGAAGCCGCTCGCCCGCTCCCCGCCGCCAGCGATGCCTCGGCGACGGCTCGCGAGGCTGTGCGACCGAGGCTGTGCGACGCCCGGCGCGGATCCCATCAGCTGTGCCCCACGCCACCCCACCTCACCCAACCCCACCCCGCCCACCCCACCCTGCCCCGTCCCAACCCCGTCCTGCCTTGCTGTACGACATCCTCAGGAGTCCCACCATGACCATGAAGCGCCTCGCCACCACCCTCGCCGTCCTCAGCGGCCTGTTCCTCCTCTACACGGGGGCCAGCTTCCTCCTTGCCCCGCAGGTGACGGCCGCGGGGTTCGGGGTGCCAGTCTGGCCACAGGGTGGAGGGGAAGGCTTCCTGATGGTCAAGGGCATGCGGGACATCGGCTTCGGCCTGGTGATACTCGTGCTGCAGCTGGCCGGGCAGCGCAAGGCGCTCGGGATGGCGATGGCAGCAATGGCCGTTGTCCCGGTCGGCGACATGACGATCGTGCTGAGTCACGGGGGTCCGGCGGCGACCGCGTACGGCGTCCACGGGCTGGCTGCGGCGGTGGTCGCCGTGACCGCGGGAATGCTGCTGCGCGAGCGGTCGGCAACCGCCTGAGCCCCGCACAAGGTGGAGCTGCCCTTGGGGTCCAAGGAGACGTGGAGTCGGCCGCCATCCGCTGTGCCGGGGCCGTCGAGCGGGGAAGCCTGCTTCACCCTTTCCACACTCGATGGAACGGAGGGCGGCGTCGGTCCGGAGGCCGACCTCCGCATCGACACCGACTGTCGGACCAGCTTTCTGAGCGCTGTCAGCCCGCTCTATCGAACTGGCCCGCATTCATCGACGATCACGGTCGGCTCCGGCAGGAAGACGTCATGGCCGACGGGGCCGTAGGCAATGTTGAACGTGTCGAGCCAATACGACCAACCGCGGATGCCCAGGGCGCTGGTGAACCGGTAGTTCAACTGCCAGCGCACCCACTGCCCGGGAAGCAGCCGAACCGCCGGCGGCCTGCGCGGCCGAGGCGGCAACCCGAAGAGCGGCTCCACGCGAGCGAGTACTCGGAGCCGATCACCTTCGTCCCGTAGGCTGACACCGATCTCGCGAAGGTCCTTCTGGCTCGAACGCGGCTCGAAGCCATCACGCTCAGACATCTGGACGAAGTGGGCAAACCCGGAGGGTACCTGAGGCAACGAGAAGCCGACCGGCGCCGCGTTCCTGCGGGCAGCTGCCTCCCCGCCCCGAGACCGCTTCGTCCAAGACGTCTTGATCTGCTGCACCGTGATGTCCACCGCACCGCCTTTCCCCGAGAGCCTACGGTGAACATTCGCTTGACGTCATCCAGGCTCCGGTGCACCTGCCGACTGCCAGTTCTCGATAACATTTCAGAGAGTCAGAGACTCGGACCACTCTCCAAAACCGCCTGCAGGCGCTCTCCGATTTCAGGCTCTGGTCCACTTCGGCATTTAGATTCGGTTGACATGGCCTTCGACGATTCCGGCGTTCCACAGCTGCGAGAGTCCGGCGGTGACGGCGTCGAGGTCGCGTTCGAGGTGCCGGGCGAATTGCAGGGGCAGGCGTAACAGGGGTGCGGTGGTCCTCGCTTAGTACTCAGTCTGACTTTGCGATCTATGTGCTTGCTACGGTGGCGAGTCGTCGGCGGTAGTGGCTGCGTCGGGCTGTTGCCTGGTGGCGTCTGCGCCAGTTTGACCAGTGCAGGAGCCTGGCTGGGGACTGGAGCGGTGGGTTGAACGCGGCTGCGAGCAGGTGGCGGATCTCCGGGACGGTGAGGTCGATTGGGTCGCTGCTTCGGGCGGGGTGATCCGGGTCGGCGGGGCGGGGCGGTGTCGTGCTGGCGGCGGCGGCAGCCAGGAAGGCAAGGGCGAGCATGGCGAGAGTGATGTGCCGGTGCCATGCCGTCCAGTGCCTCACCTGGTAGTGGTCCAGGCCGACTTGGCCCTTGGCGGCCTGGAAGCATTCCTCGATGCACCAGAGGATGCCGGCCACGCGGACCAGCTCGGACAGGGCCACCGGGATGGGTGACCAGCACAGGTAGAAGGCGAGTTCCTGGGTGGCGGCGTTGCGGCGTATGAGCAGGTGGCGGTGGTCGCCCTCGCCGGTCTGGATCCAGGCCCAGTCGTAGTAGCGCGGGCCTTTCGCCCCCGCTCCGGCGCTTTGTCGGTGCCAGGCCGTGGCGGGCAGAAGGCCTGTGACGGTGTCCGCGCGGACGAGGGTGCGGCCGGAGTTGATCCGCACCCGGGTGGAGCAGGCGACGGCCAGGACGTAGCCAATCCCGCGCGCCTCCAGGGCGGCGCGGAGTTGGGGGTCCTGTCCGTAGGCTTCGTCGCCGGTTACCCACGAGGCGGTGACTCCGGCGTCCAGCGCGGCGGTGATCATCTGCCCGGCGAGGCGGAGCTTGGTCGCGAACTGGGCATCGCCGGGGATTCCTGCGGTGCGGCGGTGCTCAGTGTCCTGGCACCAAGAGTGCTCGGGCAGGTATAGCCGGCGGTCGATCAGTGCCCGTCCCCTGCTGGTGGCGTAGGCGAGGAACACGCCGATCTGGCTGTTCTCGATCCGTCCTGCGGTGCCGGTGTACTGCCGCTGCACGCCCGCCGATGCACGGCCCTTCTTCACAAAACCGGTCTCGTCCACGATCAGCACCCCGCCTGCGGTGCCGAGATGGTCCACGACGTAGGCGCGGACCTCGTCGCGGACCGTATCGGCGTCCCAGCGGGCGCTTCGCAGTAGACGCTGCATTGGCCCGGGACAAGCGTGACCAGCTTGTTCGGCCAGCCGCCAGCAATTCTTGCGCTCGACCCCGGAGAGCAGCCCAAGCAGGTACGCGCGGGCGGTGGCCCGTGGCTCCACTCGTCCGAACCGCCCCGCGATCCGGGCCATGACCTGGTCGAACATCGCTCGCCAGCGGGCAGGGTCTACGCTCTGGCCCGCGGCCATCACACGATCTTCTGGAGTCCACACAACCCCCGATGATCACGCGGTGGCCGTTCCCATCCCCGGCCGGGTCCAGGGCAGTACCGAACTCCTCGCTTCGGCCCGACGGCCCTGAACGGCAAGATGAGCGCATGGACAGCGAACCTCTGCAGATCCCGCTTGACCAGCTCCGGCACGCCTTCCAGCTGGCACTGCAACATATCGAAGCGTCAGCCGGCAGCACAGTGGCACTCGAACGTGACTACTTCTGGGCTGTCCCGGGCGACGAGCTCTACGACGTCCCCAACGAACCGCGAACGATCACGATCGGACAGCTCTCCGAGTCATGGCAGCACCTTGAGGACCTACTCGCCGACCCGGACCGGGCCGTGGGCCACCACCTGGTCTGGCTTGCCGATGTCCTCCGCGCGATCGGGCAGGACACCGTCCGGTAGCCACCACGCCCGCCCAACGTGATGTGGAATTACGAAGTCGCACTGGAGTATTAGGTGAGGACGAAGGCGGTGAGCAGCACGGCCGCGGTGGCGAGGGTCGCCCACGTGACGGGTGAGCTTCAGCCCAGGGCGTCGGTGCGGACGACACCGAGCACCAGGAGTCCGGTTCCCCTGTCGCCAGGACGGCGCCCAGCGCGTCCGGCCTTGCGCGTCCGGCCTTGCGCGCCGGGCGGGTGGTGCTTCGGCGGGCACGCCTGCGAGGACCAGCGCGAGAGCCGCCGCGACGATGGGCAGGTTGATCAGCATGACCCAGCGCCAGCCCGCGTACTCGGTCAGTAGTCCGCCCGCCAGCACGCCCAGCGCGCCGCCCGCGGCGTTTCACCGCGCTCCATACCCCCAGGGCCCGGACGCGGCGGGGGCCTTCGGTGAAGGTGGTGGTGAGCATGGCGAGTGCGGCCGGTGCGGCCGCGGCGGCGCCCAGGCCCTGCTCGGCGCGTGCGGTGATCAGTTGCCAGGGGGCCTGGGCCAGTCCGCCCATCAGCGAGAACGCCCCGAAGGCGGTCAGCCCCAGTACGAACATCCGGCGCCGGCCGTACAGGTCGCAAGCGCGTCCCCCCAACAGCAGGAGCCCGCCGAACGTGAGCGCGTACGCGTGCACGACCCACGACAGGTCGAGCGGCGCGAAGTCCAGCGCCGTGTGGATCGCGGGTAAGGCGACGTTGACCACGGACATGTCCAGGGGTACTACACCGCCGGAGAGATTGTGGTCAGGACGACAGCGGCCCGACGTCGCGCGGACGACGACCGAGCGACCTGGTGGTGAGGTCAGGTTCTCCAGAGTCGACGGATGCCCGCTCCATCCGGCTTGCTGGGTTTCAGACCCACTGAGATCAACTGCTGCCGCTCGCTGTCCGGGCGGTTCCTTGCTCCATAGGCCATGCGTTCGAGCCTCTCCTCCTGCCCTGTCTCACGCAGGAGTTTGACGAGAAGGATCAAGGTGTCCAGAGGAGCGTGCTCGCTGGCCATGAACGGCAGGTGGTTGCTGTCCCAAACGGTCGGGTTCCCGCTATACGGTCTGTACGTCGAGAGGTGAAGGATCTCCGCCGCTGAACGTCGTGCCGCGATCGCCTTCAACAGGCGTTCGTTCTCGAGAGGGCGCTTCAAGCGGTCGAACTCCCGTGACACCGACACCAGCTCGTCAGGGGAAGCCTCGGCCACGTATTGAACGATCAGTTCGTCCGCCGCCGTACCGCTGTCCTGATCGCGCAGCGCCACGATCGCCTTCGCGATCTGTTTGGAAGAGTCCGGGGCGGCGGCCGTCGCTGAGCCCGCGGGGACAAGCTCGTGACGCTTCCACAGTTCGATCTCCTTTCCCGTGGCGCTCATCATCGTCTCGACGTGCGAGGCCTCCTGCTGCATGAGGCGCAGCATGGCCTCGTGCTGACGGACGAGGTCCTCGAGAAGGCTGATGCGACGGTGGGTCTCCTCGCGTTCGTCTCCGCCTTCGCGCTGATCGCGGCGGGCCTCTGCGGCCATGTCGCCGATCCGGCCTTCGAGGTCCGACAGGCGCTGCTCCTCCTCGGCCAGGCTCTGGCGCAGCTGCGTCAGCTCTTCGGCCGTCTGGACCCGTTGGCTTTCCAGGTCCTCGAGCGCCGCCTCGAGCCTGACTTCCCTCGCCATCAAGGGGCCCTTCGCCTGTGCTGCGGCGAAGACCAGCTCACGCCCCCTGCGTACGGCGTCAGGATGTGCCGGTCGGCCGGCTCGCTCGGCCAGCAGATCGTGCAAGCGGGAGACCAAGGAGAGCTTGGGCAGCGCCTTGCCTCCGAGGTACCGCGACAGCTGGAACTCGCTGACCGGATCCTTCGGGTTCGCCTCCGTGAGAGCTACTGCCAGCTGCTTGGACGTCATCCCCAGGCGGCTGTGGAGCTCGCGAAGATAGCGGGCGAGTTCCTCCTCCGCCGGGTTGAGTCCGGTGAGCGCGGCCAATCCGCGTGGCTGGTTGGCTCCTCTTGGCGATGGTGTCAGCGGCACGAGCCTCTCCTCGACGACAGCGAGCACCACGCGATGGCGTGCTTCCCCTCAAATTGCGGTGTGTCGCAACTCCTGGTGTCGCCGGTTTCCTGGATCCAGGCCGGCCACCCAGCTGATGACACGAACGGAGCATCCCATGTCCTCCTCGTCCGACAACGCGCCTTCCACACGTAGGCCGTTCCTGGAAATCCGATGCGGTGGCGTCCGCCTGGTCGTCCAGCACATCCCGTACAAGCTGATCACCGTGGTCACCACGGTGGCGGGCGCGGTGACCGGAAGCCTCTGGTTCCCACGCTGACATCACCCTCCTCGTGTGAGGGGACTGCCGGACCGAGTCAGGAGTCCGGCAGTGCCCCTCCATGGACGACGACTGGGCGGCGCTGCCCGCGCCGAGGGCGGGGATCCACCGCCCGGCGCCGCCGCACCGGTTGCCGCGCGGGACACCGCGTTCCGACGAACTGAAGTGCCCCGCTCGAACCTGCGTTTGCAGTGCGGGCCAGGCATCGAGGAACACTCCCGCGCGCCGGGAGCACCCTCGTATCATCCCCCTCAGGGACCGCGAACGCCGTCCCGTCGACCTACCAGGACCAAGGGGCGGCGTCTTGGACTATCGGCAACTGTTTTCCGACGACGAGGTGCGGCAGGAGTTCCTCGACCGCTTCGACGAGATCGCGGCGGGTGCGGCCGGACTTGGCGGATTCGAGGGCATGGACGGTGGCCTCACGGTCGACCGGGCCGCCGAGGTCGTGGAGCGCATGGCCCAGGGCGACTGGGTGTCCGGCGATTCGGGCTTGGAGGCGATCATCGAGCGCTTCGCCCGGCCGGTGCACCTGGTGCAGCGGTCGACGTTCCGGCTGCCGCCGGATGGCCGGCCCACCAGCGCGCACGTGACGGCGCGCCTGGAACGCGCCCGTCGGCCGCTGGAGCGGGCGATCCCCAGCGTCGGCCGTATCGACCTGCGCAACCACCGCATGCGGTGGGCGGGTACGGGCTGGATGGTCGGCCCCCGACTGGCCGTGACGAACCGTCACGTCGCGGAGGTGTTCGCCAAGCAGGCCAAGTCCGGGGCGGACACGGGGTTCGCGTTCAAGCAGTCCTGGACGGGCAAACCCGTGCGGGCCGACCTGGACTGGTATCAGGAGCACCAGCAGCCGGAGGAGTCCCGGTTCAGGGTCACCGAGGTCGTGTGGATCGAACCGGACGGGAGCCACGATGTGGCCCTGCTGCGGATCAGCGCGACAGATGAGGACGGTGGCAAGCCGCCGACGCCCATCGAGCTCGACACCTCCGGGGCGCGCACGGGCCGCTGGGTCGGGGTCATCGGCTATCCGGCGCGTGACTCCCGCGCCGACGCCGGCGACCAGCAGCGGATCTTCGACGGTGTCTACGACTGCAAGCGGCTGGCCGGTGGAAAGCTCACCGCGGTGCAGGGCAAGGACATCGTGCACCACGACGCCACGACCCTGGGAGGCAACTCCGGCTCGGCCGTGATCGACCTGGACTCCGGCAAGGCGGTCGCCCTGCACTTCGCGGGTGAGGCCGGTCAGCGGAACGTGGCCGTGCACGCCGCGGCCGTGGCCCGGATCGTCCAGGCGCATGGCCGCTGAGCACTCCTCCCCGCCGGGCGACGGGCACGGCGGCCTGGACCCCGCCGGTGCGGCGTCCCCGGCGGGGGAGTGGCCTGGCGGGGGCGCGGCCGGTGCGGAGGCGTCCTCGCCGGGGAAGGGGACCGGCCCGGAAGAGGACAGTGAGACGGCGTACGCGGCCGGGCTGGAAGTCATCACCCGGGCGAGCGCCGGCTTGGTCGACCCGGCGGACCTCATCCGGGTCTTGCGCGACATGATGGTCCGGGTGGCGCGGGTGGAGATCGGCGGCCGCCCCGTGGGGACGGGCGTGCTGGTCGCGCCTGACGTCCTGCTGACGGCCGGGCACGTGCTGGGTACGGCCCAGGAATCGGGGATGCTGCCGGATGGGCTGGAGGCGCGGTTCGACTTCGGCACGCCAGGCGGTGACGGCCGGGTCGCACCCCATGAGAGGGGAATGCGGGCGCGGTTGACGGAGCTGCTGGCCTACAGTCCTCCCACCGCAGCCGAACGGAACGCCTCCCCTCTCGCCTGGGACGCGTCGCCGGGGCGCCTGGACTACGCCCTCCTGCGGGTCGGTAGACCGATGGCGTACAGTCCCGCGTTCCTGTCCTCCGGCACCGGCCCCCGAGGGCACTACCTGCTGGAACGGGACGCTTATGACGTCCACCATGCGAATCTGCTGTTCGTCGTCCACCATCCGCTCGGTGAGCCGACGCGCGTCTCGTACACGACCGCCCCGCTGGTGGAGAACGAGCAGGGCACGAGGATCCGCTACCAGAACGTGAACACCACGCCCGGATCGTCCGGCGGCCCGATCGTCGATCTCCGGGGCCGGCTCGTCGGCATCCACCACTACGCCGCGGGGGCGGTCAACCAGGGCATTCCGGCGTCCATGATCGCCCGGGCCGTGGCGAGAGGCCCACACGCCCGGATACTGGACCCGAGTCCGCCCCCACCCGCTGGGCCGCCGAGCGGTGCCGCACCCGCCGTCATGCTGAGCTGGGTGCCCCAGGACCGATCCTGGGCCGACCTCGTCCACGACGTCCTGGCCGCCTCAGGGCACCAGGTGCTGATGGGCCCGTCCGCCGACCGGCCGGGGCATCGCACGCTACGGGAGCACGTGGACGGCGGCGGGAAGGTCCTCGCCCTGGTCAGTCCCGCCTATCTCGCGGACCCCGACATGACGGACGAGCGCGATCACATCGTCCACGACTTCGACCACGCGAGCGCTCCGAGTCGCCTGGTTCCCGTACTGGTCGAAGGCGAGGCCTCGGGAAGCCTCGCACTGCTGTCACCCGTGGACCTGCGTGAGGTGCCCGTCGCCCCCGGCACCGGGCATCAGGGCAGTGACCGCATGCGGGAGGCCTCCGCGCGGCTCGCCTCCGCCCTCGGCTCCTCGCCGTCCGCTCCGGCGGCGCCGGCCCCCGCCTCCCGCGAGTCCGTCCTCGGCTTCCGGCCCGGCGACCCGCTGCCCCGGCTGCGGCTGCTCAGCGACCGTGCGCGCAAATCGGCGGGCACCGTCTCGGGAACCGTCTTCGCCGACGGCCAGGAGAGTCAGTTCGCGGCGGGCCTCTACGTCACCCGCGACCTGGAGGACGAGCTCCTCGAGCGGCTGGAATCCGACGCGCTCACCCCTCTCGTAGTGGTCGGGGAGGCCGGGTGCGGCAAGACCAGCATCCTGTGGAGCCTGGCCCGGCGCCGCTGCGGAACGGACACCGGGGAGGTCTTCTTCCTGAAGGCGACCTGGCTGGTCTCCGGCCCGTCCGGGGGTGCCAGGGTCGACCCGGGCATGCTCGTCGAGGCGATCGAGCAGGCCCGCGCCGACGGGCGGACCGTGACCGTCCTGATCGACACCGTCGACGTGCTGGTCAACAACGAGGACGACTGGGAGCGGCTGGTCACCGTCGTGCACGCGGCGGGAGACGCGGGCGCCACCGTCGTCATGACCTCCAGAGTGGCCGAGGCGGCCGAGCTGCCGGCGGAGTGGCGTCGGCTGCCGCTGAGCGACTACGCCACCGACACCGCGGTCGGCCGCCCGCACACCACCAGCGAGTTCGAACGCGCCGTACTGGCGCACAGCAGGTTCTTCACGAACGACCCCCAGCTGCGGGAAGACCTGATCAGCAGAATGCTGACGATCGTGGCCCGGGACATCTCCCTGCACCCGTTGTGCCTGCGCCCGTTGACCCTCCGCATGCTGTTCGAGATCTACACACCGAGCCAGGTCCCCGACGTGGTCGACACCACCGGCCTGTACGAGACGTACTGGGACCACCGTGTGACCCGCGACCGCCGTGCCTGGGACCCCGGCGGCAACCACGGGGACCACGACCGCGACCTCGGTGCCACGGCCGTGGCACTCGCGCTGGAGATGCTGCGGACCGGCCGCCCCGAGGCATGGATCGACCGGGTACGGCGGCCCGCGGACCTCACCGCCGCACGACTGAGGGAGGAAGCGGGCCTGCTGGAGAAGCGCGGGGTCGGGCACCTCGCGAACGGCGTCTTCCAGTTCTTCCACCAGACCTTCTTCGAGTACGCCGCGAGCTACGCCCTGGTCCTCGGCCGGGGTGCCGCCGGTCTCGGCGCACTGGTCGAGCGGCTTCAGGCAGCCGACGGCGAGGACTACTTCTCGCTCGCGGTGCTGGAGCAGGCGTGGCTGTGCGCGGACCGGTCGCAGGACGCCGCGGAAGCCGCGGCGGCGACGGTGGGCAAACTCCTGAAGACCATCTCCGACGACCTCGACGAGGAGCGCACCACGGTCCGGTACGGTCTGCGCCGCGCGGTCCTGTCCGTCTGCGCCCAGAGTTCCCTGCCGACCGAGGAGATGCTGACCGACCTGCGCAACATCCTCGGCTCTCCGAGACTGGCACTGCCGGCCCTGCGGCAGTTCCTGGAACTGCTGCCCGCCCCGGGCCGCGCGTACCAACCCCGCGACGCCGACTGTCTCAACGCCGCCGCGACCCGCACGGACAACGCCTGGATCGCCGTCCTGGAGGTGCTCGACCGGCTACTGCCCCGCGATCCCGGGGAGGTCGTCGGCGCCGTCCGGACGACGGGGCTCGTGCAGCGTGCCATCGACGGCGGCCACGCGCTGTCCACGCGGGGCGAGTTCGCCGACTTCCTCGTCCGACTCCTGCCCGCGCAGCCCGAGGACGCCTTCCCGCTCGTCAGGTCCGTGGTACGGGCCGCACTCGCAGCCGACAACCACCAGTACGCCGCGGACGTCCTGTCGAGAATGGCCGCGTCGAGCGCCGCGCACGGGGAACCGCACCGGTGGGCCGACTGGGCGGACGACCTTCTCGGCGACACCCGCGCGACCTCGTCCGCGCTGATCAAGGCCCACACCTCCGTCCAACTGCCCTCTCTGCGCACGCTCGCGTTCCCCGAGCTGGTCGACCGGCTCACCGAACTCGTCCCCCGGCTGTCGGCCGCCCCCGGCCCGACGACGGCCGACCGGTCCCTCCTCGGCGGACTGCTGACCGCCGCCGCGGACGTGTGCCCGCCCGACGCCGATCCGGGACCCCTGATCGACCTCCTCGCCCAGGTCACCCGCAGGGAACAGGTCGCCGACCTGTCCCGAGGCTCCCTGGTCCGCCTCATGGACTCCGACAGCCCCGTCGGCCGGGCCGCACGCGACCTGTTCGTCGACTGGCTCGTCCAGGGCATGCCGATCGCCGACCGCGACGACAAGGAACTCGTACACATCCGTGCCAAGGTCGCCCGGACCGCCCTGGAACAGCTGGACCTGCCGGCCCACCGCGTCGCCGACGTCGCCGGCCGCGCGGCCGCCGCATGGGAGGCGCCCAACGGCGACCCCGTCCAGGTCTGGCGCTCGACGGGATGCCTGCTTCCCCTGCTGGTGCGGGGCGCGGTCGCCGGCGTCCCCGAGGCCGCTGCGGCGCTCGACGAGCTTCCGGGCGGGTTCGCCGTGACCGGGCCGGACATCACCGCATGGTCGGAGCCGTACAACAAATGGCCCGCGGACGCGGCCGAGGCCGGGATGATGGTGGACCTGCTGGTCCGCATCGGCGAACTCCGGCAGGCGAAGACGATGCTGGTCAACGGCGTGGCGCTCGACGACGCCTCACTCACCCGGCTCACCCACTCGGCCCTCGGCACGCTGCGCGCCGCCGTACCAGCGGTCCGCCCCAACGGCATGAGCCACGAACTCCGCACGAAGCTGAAAGCCCTGGCCGAACTACTCGTCGCACTGCGCCGCAGGGGCACGGCACTGAATCTCCCCTGGACGGAACTGGCCGGCTGGATCGACCGCGTCACCGACCCCCTGGCCCAGGGCTGGCTGGTGGAACTCGTCGGAGCCGGCCTCGAACAGCGCGAGTACCCGCCCGCCGACGCCCTGCGACTGCTGCGCGCGCAGTGCGGCGCGGACGACACACTGGACGGCGAGAGCGAACTCGGCCGCAAGGCCCGCCTGTGGTGCGTGTGGTGGTACAGCGTCCACGGCACGGCCTCCGACATCCCCGAGGCACTCCGCCTGGCCTTCCACGAACCCGTCGACGCGCACACCGTCATCAAGGTGAGCAACTTCGCCTTCCTGGACCGGCGCGACACCCCCCTCACCGAGGACGAGTGCACCGACCTCCTCCTCGACGTCGGCCGCCGCCTGCGAACGAGCTCCCTCGGCTCAGGACGCCGCAAGGACATCGCCAAGGCATGGCAGGCAGCGATGCGCACGCTCGTCCCGGGTGGCACCCCGGACACCCACCTACGCATCATCCGCGAACTCCCCCTCCTCGACGACCCGTTCGCCGCCCACCTGCTCCACTGCGTCCCCGTGAACCGCACACCCGAGCTCCGCGCCGCCCTCAGCGACGTCGCGGCCCGGCCGGACCTCGGCGCCCGCCTCCAACGAGCCGTGCACCAGATCCAGGACCTGAACAAGCGCCACTCCTCAGAGGGCGGCTGGCCCAGCCTGTTCGCGGATCTGGCCCGCGCCGGAGCGTGACGTCATCGTCGCGGCCACCGGCGACGACGACGCCCGTCGCGGAGGCCTTCTTCAACGACCGTCGACTGTCGACCGTCGTCCGCTGTCCGCTGTCCGCTGTCCGTGACGCGGTCGCCGACACGGCCGCTCTGGATCGGTGCCGTACGCTGCGCAAACCCCACCGCCTGAGCCGCCGACTGGAGGGACTCGCGTGACCATGCAGCCGTTCCTGTACGTCGTCTTTTGCGCTCGCCGCGGCCGGGCGCCGTCGGCGGTGTCGGTTGCCCCTCCATTCGGCTCCGTGGTCAGCGCTCGCCGACGGCCGTGAGGATCGTCCCGCTGTGGAAGCGCGTGTACACGGGAGTACCTCCCGGCCACTTGGGATGGCGGCCGAACGGAACTGCCGTAGGCTCGGCCGCCCCGCGCAGGTCGGCCAGGAGCGCACCCTCGGGCAGCAGGGAGCCGACGTCCGCGAGTACCGGATCGCCCGAGGCGAAGGCTGCTTCGACGGTGATGGGCCGCGTGGTCGTGGGTCCGGCAGCGCGCTCCAGGGCCGCAGGGGAATCCTCGGGGAATTCGTCACCGGCATCGGCGAAGTCGCCGGAGAACCAGTTGAGGAAAGCGGTGGAGAAGCTGTCGAAGTGCTCCGTGTCTTGCGCGGCGTACTTCACCAGCTCGGTCACGGTCACCAGCCAATGCTGGAACGACGGCGCGACGAGCTCGGCACCGTGGTCCTCCCAGAACTTGAACACCGGACCCCACTCGCCCGTCGCGGGATCGACGTCCACGTAGTACGTCTCCGCGCAGGCGTTGGTGGTACGGAGCGTGGACCTCCTGCGTGAACCGCTGAGTGGGCCATGTGTCCCGGGACGTTCCGGGATGTCCCCGGGACGCTCGGACGGTGAGGAACGAAAGCCTCCGTGTTTGCTGCGTGCCACGATCGCAGACATGCCAAAGATCCGGTCCGCCCTCTCCGTGGCGGGTGCACTGGCCGCCCTTGCCTTGGCGGCCTCACCCGCCTCCGCAGGCACCAGCGGCCAGCAGATCCTTTTCACCGACGACCGCGGTGACACCTACTCGGTCCTGGTCTCGGGCCCCAACCAGGATGGCCAGAAGGTCAGCCACTGCTTCAACACCCCCGCAACCGACAACTACCTGTCCGGTTGGTGGTGGAAGGGAACCGTCGCCGTCACCGGCTACGCGGGCTCCGGCTGCTCCGGAGAGCTGTACAACTTCGGCTTCTCCGTCCCCGCCAACTGGTCCAGCGACTACTACCAGGTATGGGACTGACCATGATCCGCAACCTCGCCAAGGCAGGCGCCGCACTCGCACTGGGCGCCGGCACCCTCATCCTCGCCTCCGCCCCTGCCTCCGCCGGAACCAACGGCCAGCAGATCCGCTTCTACGACCAGCGCGGCGACGTCTACTCGGTGTTCCTGTACGGCACCAACCAGGAAGGCCACACGGTCGCCGGGTGCTTCAACACCCCCAAGACGGACAACTACATCGGCGGCTACTGGTGGAAGGGCGACCTCGCGATCACCTGGTATCCGGAGTCCGGCTGCGGCGGAACCGCCATCGAGCCCAGCCCGGAAACCTTCCCCATCCCCCAGTCCCAGTCCTCGGACTGGTACACCATCTACGACTTCTGAGAGCCCGGTGAACCTGCGCAAGGCCTGAGCAGCGCCAGACGGAACACGCCTGTGTCCCTGGCTCCCAGTCCGGATGCGCCGGAACCGCCCTCAGCGACCAACCCCTTGCACGTCCGATCCAGCCTGAAGGAACCCCTCCCATGAGCATCAAGACGAAGATCGCCAAGCTCGGCGCGGTCGCCGCCACCGGAACCGCCCTCACCGTCCTCGCCTCCGGAGCCGCGTTCGCCGGGTCCAACGGCCAGCAGCTGAGGTTCTACGACCACCAGGGCGACACCTACTCCATCTCCGTCGCCGGCTACAACCAGAACGGCCAGTGGGCCACCGCCTGCTTCAACACCCCCAACACCGACAACTACATCGGCGGCTGGTGGTGGAAGGGCGACATGACCTGGATCGGCTACAGCTCGGGCGGCTGCTCCGGCGAGGCCACCACCCAGCAGAAGTGGACCACCGTCCCCGCTTCCCAGTCCTCCGACTGGTGGGGCATCACCCAGTAGTCGCCCCGCTCCGGCCCGCGCCGAGCACCGACAATGACCTGCCGGTCGCAGCCACTCGTCGATGGCTGCGACCAGCAGGGCGCTTCGCAGCGCACGGCGACTTCGCCGCACCGGGTCACGACGGCCGCAGGCGTTCGACGAGGCGGTTGACCCCGCACTCGACAGCGTGCGGCTACGGGTAGGGCGGACCGTCAGCCCTGCCGTGCAACCGCCTGACAGTACGACCGGCGAGGGCGTTCGCGCCTATCGCCAGGTCGATCAGCGCCTCAGGGAACCTGCCGCAGTAATCTCAGGCCATGCCTGAGACATCAGTGGCGCACTTCTACGACGATCTGGCCGACGACTACCACCTGATCTACTCGGACTGGGACGCGAGCATCCGTCGGCAGGGGGACGCCCTGGACGCACTGATCGACCAGGATCAGGCGGCGGTTCTCGACTGTTCCTGCGGCATCGGCACCCAGGCCATCGGCCTGGCGCTGCGCGGGCACCGCGTCACCGGGACCGACATCAGCCCCCGCGCCGCCGCCCGCGCTGCCAGGGAGGGCGCCCACCGGAGCGTCAACGTGCGCACGGCAGCCGCCGACATGCGGCGCCTCCCCTTTGCCAAGGGACAGTTCGACACCGTCGTCTGCGCCGACAACTCGCTGCCTCACCTGCTGACAGAGCAGGATGTGAAGGCCGCCCTGGCCGAAATGCGCCGTGTCCTGCGCCCCGGCGGGCAGCTGCTCGTCAGCACACGGCCCTACGACGAGCTTCTGCGCGACCGCCCGACTTCCACGCCTCCACAAGTCCACAGCGCCGCCGAGGCCGGACTTGGAGAGCGAACCGTCACCTTCCAGCTCTGGCACTGGCACGACGACGGCGAGCGCTACGACTTGGAGCACTTCCAACTCCTCCCCGCCGGCGGCGAATGGCGCGTCCAAGTGCGTCGGACCACCTACTGGGCACTCGGCCGGGACCGGCTGGCCGGCCTCGCAGCCGAGGCCGGGTTCGTCGACCCCGATTGGCGGATGCCGGAGGAGACCGGCTTCTTCCAGCCGCTGCTCGTGGCCCGAGTCGGCAAGTAAGCGACCCCCGCGCCCGGCGCGAGACGGCTGATGCCAGCCGACCTGGGCAGCCTGCTCGGCGACGGCGACGGCGACGGCGACGGCGACGGCGACCGCGACGGTCCCGCGCAGGCGCAGGCGCGGGCGCGGGTGTTGGTCAGGCGATGGGCGCCGGTATCGGTTTCGATGACGCTCCCAGCCCCGACGGCGGGGGCGCTACCCTCACGGCCTGCACTTAAGCCACCGCATGGGAGGCATCGGCGAGGACGCGTCCGGCCTGCAACGGGGTCCTGGCGTGCTGGATGGCGGCGATGCAGGCGCGGGCCCACTCGTCAGGGGCCGGGATGTCGAGCAGCCTCTGCAACTGGTCGATGTGTGCGGTGCGTTCGTGTACGGGCATGGTCAGCGCGGTGCGCAGGGTGGCGACGAGGTCGTCCGCGCTGTGGGGGTCGGTGAGCAGGGCCGCGGATCCTGTGTGTCGAGCCACTCCCGCGTACCGGGAGAGGATGAGTGTTCCGGGGCGGTTGGTGGCGTGGTGCGCGGTGACGTATTCCTGCGCGGTGAGGTTCATGCCGTCGGCGAGTGAGGTCACCCAGAAGACGTCGGCGGCCAGGTACTGGTCGACGACCTCGGGGAAGTCGAGGTTGTGGGGGATGTAGTCGACGGGCTGCCAGGCGGGTGTGGCCCACCGGTGGTTGATGAGGCTGATCGCTGTTTCGAGGTCCTCGCGGGTGGTGTCGTAGGCCTCGATGCCTGGTTCCGGAGGCGGGCAGATCAGGCGGTAGGACACCTTCCCCCGGAGCTGCGGTGCTCGTGTCAGGAGCGCGTCGAGTGCGTGGATCTTGTGTACGGGGGCTTTGGCGTAGTCGAGCCGTTCCACGGACAGGACGAGCTGGGTGTCGCGGCCGCCGTCCCGGTGCTGATGCCTGACGCGGGACTTGGCCATCTCTGCTACGGCCTGGCGGTCGATGCCGAGGGGATGCACGCCCAGGCGGGGAGCAGGCATGGCGGCGGAGGAGAACAGCCGGCGGAAGTTGTCGGCGTCGTCCGCGGTGTGGAAGCCCGCCCAGTCCAGGTGCGCCAGCGACGCGATCAGCTGCTCGGCCGCCGGAATGCGGTGGAAGATCTCGGGCCGGGGGAACGGCGTGTGGTGGAACAGGCCGATGGCGAGGTCGGGCCGCCGGGTTTTGAGAACCGCGGCAACGAGCCACAGGTTGTAGTCGTGCAGCCAGACCGTGCCCCCCTGCGCTGCGAGAGAGCCGATGTGGCGGGCGAAGGCGACGTTGACCCGTTCGTAGTCGGACCAGTGATCGGGAAGGTCACGAATCAGGTCGGGCTGGGACATCAGCGCAGGCCACAGCGTCTCCTTGCACACGCGATGGAAGTAGCCCGTCCATCGCTCGGGGCTCAGTGGCAGGAGTGAGAGCGGCACGCCGGCAGCCGCCGCGGCCGTGGCGGTCGGCGGCCTCTCCCCGGTGTGGGCTGCCGCCCACACGGCGTTCAGACGTTCATCGGCGAGGGCACTCCGCAAGGTCGGCAGGATCCCGTTGGGGCTGCACGGCGCGTGCCAGCTGCCGTCGATCCACCGTACGGGAGGACGGTGATAGCCGACCGTCACCGACCGACAGTCCAGCCAGCCGAGACGCTCCATCCCCTCCAACACCGCGGCAGCGCCTTCCCACACCGAATGATGCACTTCCTCCCGCACCGGAACAGCCGCAGCCAGCGCCGCTTCGGCATTCGCCACGACGACGGCGTGGGTGCCTCCGGAGAGCATCGACAGGTCGTTGAGCGAGTCCCCCGCAGCCAGGACCCCTTGACGCGCCCAGCCCATGCCGCGCCTGAGAAGCTCCAGCGCGTTCCCCTTGCTCGCACCGGCCGGCAGCACGTCGAAGAACTGCCCCGAGGAGTACGTCCACGAGCACCCCAGGTCCTTGACCGCGCACCTCAGCGCACCGGTGAGACCCGCCGGATCCAGATGGAACGAGCACCGCCCTTCCTGCGCCACGCCGTGCTGATACACGAGCTGCGGGAAGGCACTCAGCTTCGCCCGTACGTCTTCCGCGCCCGGCCACCCCCTGCGTAGCTCCTCCTCCAAGTCCTCGACGTGTAGCATCCGCGGAGCGTCGACGACGCTCGCACCGACGTCCGCGATGATCCACCGAGGCACCGGTATGAGCGGGTCGTCACGCAGAAGCGCCTGCACGGAATCAAGACTGCGCCCGGTAGCGAAGACGACCTTGATCTGCGGGTGCCGGGCCAGAGCGTCGCGCAGGCGGCGCCGTTCCTTCGGTTCGCCGCCGAGGAGGGTGCCATCGAGGTCGGTCACCAGCACCCTGGCCGCCGAAACTGCTCGCCGGTCCATCGGAGTCTCCCTTCACCGTTGCCCACCACGCCACCGCGTGGTTGCCGTGATGCGGAAATCGGTCGGTGGCCCTTCACTTCTCCGAGCGGGATCTCACCAAGCGGGATCGTGGGTGACCGGGTCCAGGTCCAGGTCCATGGGAAGGACCTCGTCACCGGCTTCCTTCGAATCCGCCGACACCTGCCGGCAGTCTCGTATCGCCTCTCCGAGCAGTGACTCGCGAAAGTCGTCACTCTCCAGAAGCCGAGTGATCAGGCCGTCGGGAGCGTTGCGCGCAGCTTCTACGAGACGATCGGCGGCAGGCTCATGCGGTGCCATCTAGACCTCCAGTTTCACCGAAGCAGAGCGTCGAGCCGCACGGTCCGTCGCCCGCCCCGCCGAGCAACGCGGGACGGAACACGGGCGTCGGCTCCAGCGGATTGATGTGCTGCTGTTGTGCGGTTCTGCCCGCTGCAATGCGCGACAAGTTGGGCGATTGCGCCAAGGCCGCCGCCCGACCAAACCGACTGGCGGGTGCGGCTCGCTGTCCAGCACCAGGCGGTGTCGCCTGGATGAGAGCCCCCGGAAGGGGCGCCGTAGGGTGATGCCTCGTCGGCGTCGGCACGAGCCCAGCGGACCTACCGCTCCAGGGCTGCGCGCGACTTCACCACACTTACACCGGTCATGATCGCTCTCACTGGCGTGGCGCGCATGGTTCCAGCGGCCATTGGAGTGAGAGGCCTGCAGAGGATGGGGCCGTGCTCCCCGCCCTCACGCCGGCAGTCGACGGCTCCCAGCCGACACGATCGACAAGGCGAGGCAGGAGGCCGGCGCGCACCGGCGCCTGGGAGCCAGTACCCGGGCGCCGGCGCCGCAGCAGGTCAATGCTCAGAGGGCGGCCAAGCCCGGAAGCCTTGGCGTTCCGGCTGTCAGTGGCCGCCGAGGCCCCATGCGTCGAGTCCTCCGTAGATATGGGCCTCCATGCAGTGGGGGGCGGCGAAGCCGTCCGCTTCGCCGCGGTAGATGGCGATGAGCGAGTCCCCGCCCCGCCACCAGGTGTCGGTGAGTCCCCGGACTTCAGGTACCGGCTCGAATCCGTCGAGGTCCACCCGTTCGACGGCATCGCCCCTGACCTTTGTGATGCTCGTGGCCCAGGAGCCCGCGTGATGGGCCAGCGCCAGGGCCTCCACCCATCCCTCCACGCTGGCGTGCAGGGGTGTCCAGCGATCGGCGTCGATACCGAACTCGCCTCCAGGCCCGATCATGAATCCGTGGGCCATGGACACGCGGCCGCAGCTGGCCGGAAAGCGCCATCCGTCCTCGGCCGGGCCCTCGGGAACGTCGGCTTCGAGAACACGCGGGCCGCCCGCGTACGCGGGGCCGGGGGCAGAGTAATGCCACCCCACATCTCCTGGAAAGCCACGGCTCGGTCGATTTCCGCAGCGGGTATCCCGTGCTCGAGCCATACGTCCCGGTGCTGTCCGATGTCCCGGCGCGGAACGCGCACTCCGTGCGCTTCGACGAAGTACCGGGCCCGGCGGGTCAGGCCTTCCGACGCGCGAGGTGTCAGCGGCACTCCCGCGTCGGCCTTCATGACTGCGTCCTGTCGATGGATATAGCGAACGCCGGCTCCCGTACGGCCGGTGCCTCGGCCGCGTAGTTCATGGGCAGCTCAGGGTGGTGTGCCCCGCAGCACGAGCAGAGGAATCCGTGATCACTCGTCATGACGTGGAGCCTAGGACATCGTTTCCGATGGCTCTGGTTGTGTGTGGCAGGGTTTCCTGGCGTCCCCAGCTCCTGGTGGGCTGCTGCCCTGGGGTGAGTCGTGCGACGGTGACCAGTTCATGTGGAGTACGACGGGGCTGACTCCGCAGGACTGGGTCGTCACGGTTTCTTCTCGCGGCGGGGCGTGGTGGCACTACGGTGGCGGTGCGGTCCAGTTCCTCGCGGAGTACTGCACCGGGACCCTGGAACCCTGGGGGTTGCCGCCGATCGACCTGGATGTCCCCCTAGCTGATCTGCTCGTAGGAAGTCAGCGGCAGGTGAGTCGCCGGTATCCAATGAGGGCTTCGGCTATGTCTACGAAGGGGGAGGAAGTCTCCGGCCTTGCGTTCGTAGCGGTGGTGGAGCCTCCGGCAGCCTGCCGGCCAGGATAGGGTTCTCTCCACTACCCAGCAGTGCAGGCCCAGCCGTTGTGAGGACTCGACGCCTTCGCGGGCGATGAGGTGACGGATACCCCGCTTGCCGAGCTATTGCCGCAGATGGTCGTAGTCGTAGCCCTTGTCGGCGTGCAGTTTCGCCGGCTTACGGCGCCGGGGTCGGACCCGACCCCTGCTCCACTCGGCGAAGCGCCGGCAGACCGTGGGCCAGGCGGGAGCTGACGCCAAGTGCAGCCCGCGGTGGCCACGTAGATGGTCGCGGCGCGAGCCTCACGGTCGTCGGCCCGGCGTCGGCCCCACCCTGCGGGCGATTTACCTCGGTCGGCGGCACCACCCGCCGAAACAGCACCCACAAATCCTCTGGCACCAGCCGCCCGACCAGATCCGTCATGCGTGGCCCAACGAACGATCACGCCAAAGGAAGCGACGTCTCAAGCGTGGCTGCGGAAGGTCGTGTGCGGGCAGACCGTGGCCGGGCCGGGGCCGACCGCCCAACACGCTCAGTCGGGCCGCGGCTACGAGCACGATGAGTACCGACCTCTGGTCGAGTCTCCGTCTGCCCAGAGCGTCGCAGCTTCGTCGCAGCGGCGCACCGCGGTCGACCTCAACTCCCGCTGCCTGCGGCCAGGTCCGGGTCCGGGTCGGAAGCCGATCTCAGTGGGTCGGGCGCTGCGGGGCACTGGCCACCCCTGAGCTCCGGCCACTCAGCGCGGCATCCAGAGTCTCCTGCGCCATGCGCATCGCGTCGGCGTACTTCGGTTCCGACATGCGCTGCCAAGCCGTGTCCGGTGCGACGTCCTCGACCCGGCTCATCACCCACCAGATGTTGCCGAACGGATCCCGCACCCGGCCGCCGCGATCTCCCCACGCGCTGTCGGCCACCTCGGTGATCACCTGCGCCCCGTGCATGACCGCGGTCGCCATGGCGGCGTCCGCGTCGGGGACGTAGACCCGCAGCAGTGAGGGCATCACCGGCCAGTCGGGCCGTCGGTCGAAGGCCAGCACAACCGTGTCACCGACGCGGATCTCGCCGTGGCCGATGGTGCCGTCCTCGACCGGCACCCGCGCGAGTTCCTCCCCGTCGAACACGGCGGTGATGAAGTCGAGCAGTGCACCGGTGTCGTCGGTGACCACCCACGGCGCAACACTGGTGTAGCCCTCGGGTGCAGTGCGAGTCATCGCTCTCGTCTCCTCGTGTGGATCTACCCTTTGCGATGTGACGACCCTACGGTCCAACTAGGACAAATACTGACCTAGATCGCGGAGGTGTCATCCACTGAGCGCCACCAGGCGCGGCTTGCGTATCACCTCACCGGGGAGAGTGCGGCGGGCTTCGGTGTGCTCGGCTTCGTGCCGGCACGCTCTTCCGCAAGGTGGCCGGGACGGCCGGCGCTCCACCCGGCTGCTGCCCTGCCGAAGGGGGCGAGGTCCGGCGTGCGAACGTGGTGAACCGGGTGCAGTCCGGACCGATGCCTCCGGTTGCTCGCCTGTGTCGGTCGCCTGTGTCGGGCCGCCGGCGACGGACAGTCAGCTGATCTGTTCGGCCAGGGCGACGATGATGCCCGAGGGCCCGCGGAGATAGCACAGGAGGTAGATGTCCTCGTACTGCGCGACCGTGCCGATGAGTTCGGCGCCATGGGGGCGGAGGCGGGCGATGGTGTCTTCGATGTCGTCGACGGCGAACATCACCCGGTGCAGGCCCAGCGTGTTCGGCGGCGGGTTGTGCGATCCGTCCCGGATTGCCGTGGGGGAGTGGTACTGGGCGAGCTCCAGCTTGCCGTGACCGTCAGGGGTTCGCATCATCGCGATGTCGCTACGGACTCCGTCGAGCCCGACGGCCTGATCCGCGAAGAGGCCCTCGATCGGCCCCTTGCCTTCGACTTCCATGCCCAGTTCGGTGAAGAAGGCGACGGCGGTGTCAAGGTCTTCGACGACGATGCCGACGTTGTCCATCCGCTGAAGCGTCATGACGGCTCTCCCTCTGCGTTATGCGGGCCTTAGAGGCCACCGGTATACCGAACGACGGGCTGGCAGCCCCTTCTCGACACCCGCGAAGCGGCTGAGTCACCGATGAGAGCAGGCGCTGTCCATTTCGCTGCACGGACTTTCGCCAGCCGGAATGCGACATCACCGTTGCAAGGCAACGGTGATGTCGCGGACCTGCCAGCCATCTCGTGATGCGGCCTGCTGGACTGATCGCGAAACGCGCTGCCTCTCACAGGACGGAACGCCATGCAGGTCACAGGCCAGGCCACCATCACCGCCACCACCACTTCAGTCAACGGCACACTCTTGTCTCCTCGGTCCCCACTGATGGGGTGGCTGGCCGTGGTCTCGGTGATGCTGGGAATCTTTGTCATCGTCACTACCGAGATCCTGCCGATCGGTCTGCTGACCTCGATCGGATCCAGCTTCACCGTCTCGGACGGGATGGCCGGCCTGATGATGACCATGCCGGGCTTCCTGGCGGCGATCTCCGCCCCACTGGTCACCGTGGCCACGGCACGGTTCGACCGCCGACTGATGCTGTGCGTCTTCATGCTCTTACTGGTGCTGGCGAACTTTCTCGCCGCCGCGGCACCCGACTACTGGCTCGTACTGACCTCCCGGATCATGGTCGGGATCACGATCGGCGGCTTCTGGTCGATCGGAGCCGGGTTGGCGGAGCGACTGGTGCCGCCGGCCTCGGTGGGCAGGGCAACTGCTGTGATCTTCTCCGCCGTGCCGCTGGGTTCCGTCCTCGGCGTGCCGATGGGCACCCTCGTCGGGGATCTCGCCGGATGGCGCATCGCCTTCACCGCGATGGGAGCTCTGACGGTCGGCGTACTGGCCATGCTGCTCCTGTTCGTTCCGCCGCTTCCGCCGGTCCATGCCACCCGGCTGGGCGTGCTCAGCGGGATGCTCCGCAGCGCCAAGACGCGCTTCGCGCTCCTGCTGACGTTCCTTGTCGTGCTGGCTCACTTCGGCACGTACACCTACGTGACACCCTTTCTGAAGCAGGTCACCCATGTCGGCAGTGGTCTGATCACCACATTCCTGCTGCTCTACGGTGCCGCCGGCATCCTCGGCAACTTCCTGGGCGGCGCCTGGGCGACCCGGTACCCGCGGACCGTCTTCGGACTCGGGGCCGCCCTGATCGCCGCGGTCACCCTCCTGCTTCCGGCGTTGGGACGCGGGGAGGTCGGCGCGGCGATGCTGCTGATCGTGTGGGGCATCGCGTACGGCGCCGTACCCGTCGCGTCGCAGACCTGGTTCTTCAAGGCGGCACCGCAGTCCCCGGAAGCGGCATCGGTCCTGTTCACCGCGTCCTTTCAGGCAACGATCTCCATGGGCGCGCTTGCAGGAGGAGTCCTCCTGGACCGCACTTCGCCGTCCGCGGTCATGCTGCTCGGTGGTTGTACGGCAGTGCTGATGGTCCTGGTAGTAGGGGCGCGCCGCGTCGGGCCGGACGGCAGCGAGCGGTCCTGATGACCTTCCGCCCCACGCTCAGTGCGCACGAGGCTCAGCGCGCACGAGGCCGCCGGTCGTTGCACAGGCCGGACGGCGTCACCATCGCGGTAGTCGTCCGAGGAGACGTCCGATGAGGGTTGGGGCCCGCGTGACCCGGTACCCCGCGACGTCATCTGAAACGGCCACTGGCCCGTCCTGGCGTCCCAGTCGGCCCGGGAGCACTCACGCGTGGCGCCTGATGGTCCTGCGGATCCAGTCCGTGTAGGCGGGGACGTTGGTGTAAAGGCCCGGACCCGCCGAGCACGCGACTCCGGAGGCGCCGGGACCCGAGGTGGTACCGATGAGCTCCCACCGTCCCCACCGGTCCCTCTGGAGTTGCGGTCCGCCGGAGTCCCCGAAACAAGCCATCGCCACGGGCACACGGCTGACCGTGCACAGCCGGGTCCTGTTCGCGTAGCCGGGATCGCACTCGGAGGCGCTGCCCGTGCGCGTCTCGAGCTCCTGCAACCGCTCCGCGAAGTGCAGTTCGGTGTCGATGGTGGTTCCGAACCCCAGGATGCGGGTCGGCGTTCCGGGCTGCCCGACCCGCTGAGCGATCCGGACGGGCTCCTCGGAGACCGGGCGATCCAGACGGACCAGCGCGATGTCGTCTTGGTTGGGCGCCTTGCCTTCACCATTCGCGTAGCCGGGATGGACGACGATGCGTTCGATTGCTCGGACGGTTCCCCCGGACTTGCGCTCCTCGCTGCCGATCCGGACGAACCCGTCAAGCTCCAAGCCCTCGCCCTGGACGCAGTGAGCAGCAGTCAGCACCCATTGGGGATCGATCAGAGACGCGCCGCAGTTGCCGTCGTACACCCCTTGAGTCGGGGCCGATTCCGGGATCACCGCCATGAACGGGTAACGCTCGGTGGCATCCGTTCCGTTGACGATTGCTTCCGCCCTGTCGGTCATCAGGGTGGTGCACAGGGCGACGGCGAGAGCGCCGACGGCGGTGGCGTGCGCCCCGCGGCGCGCGACGGACTGCGAGCTGAACATGGAAGGCCTTCCCTTGGGAATCCGGTGTGTCCGTCCACCCTGCTCGGTTCAAGATCCACCGGACATCCTGGCAGCGCCCCGGTTTCCGTGGGGTTTCCCCCCGCACGTTTCTCGACCGACCAACGGGGGTTAACCCCCGTTCCGTGCGAGGGGTGGCCTCTGCGGGAAGTCGGTGGACCGCCCCAGCGCGGGTGACCCATCAGCACACGAAGATCATTTCATCGGCGCGGGAAGCCGCCGCAGGCAAGGAGTGATCAACATGCACGGGCACAGGACGAGGATCGGTCGGCGAGGACTGCTCACCCTCACGGGAGTGGTCACCGCCACGGCACTCGCCACCACGATGGCCTCCGCGGCACCGACCGCGCGGGCTACATCGACCATCGCGCGGGCGACCGCGCCCATTGAGCGGGCGACCGCGACCACCCCCAGTGCATCAACCGCCTCGACCGATCGCGTCGCAGCAGGTCGGGAAACGGCAGTCGTACGGTCCCTGGAAGGCATCGCACATCCGCTGCGCTCCACCGACCCCGCCGGCCCGACCGCAGACCTCCGGGCGCTGAGCGGAATGGTCGGGGACGCGAAGGTGGTGGGGCTCGGCGAGGCCACGCACGGGTCGCACGAGTTCTTCGCCATGAAGGAACGCGTCTTCCGGCACCTCGTCGAGGAGCGAGGCTTCACCACCTTCGCCCTGGAGATGAGCTGGTCGGCAGGGCTGAGGATCGACGAGTACCTCCAAGGCGGTCCCGGTGACCCGCGGAAGATCGCGGAGGAGACCCTGGCCGGATCCCCCTGGGAGCGGGAGGAGTTCGTCAGCCTGATCGGCTGGATGCGCGAGCACAACCGTCGCCACCCCGACCACCGGGTCCACTTCATGGGCGACGACCTCGGAGCGCCGAAGCTCGGCGACCACATCTTCGAGCGCGTGCTGTCGTCCGTCCGCGAGAGCCGGCCCGAGGCGCTGCCCCGGCTCACCGAGCTGTACGGTCGGCTGCGCCCCTTCGACGACGTGTTCGCCTACCTGCGCAGGCCGGTCGCGGAACGCGAGGAGAAGGCCGCGCGAGCCCAGGAGGCACTCGACCTGCTCGCCGGACAGGAGAAGGACGGCGATGAGGACTACGCGTGGACGGTGCAGCACGCCCGGAACATCGCGCAGACCTTCGCCTTCGCCACCGTCGACCTCACCGACGCGGCCTCGGTCACCGCCGCCGAGCGTCTACGCGACCAGGCCATGGCCGACAACGTGCTGTGGTGGCAGCGCCACAGCGGCCACAAGATGCTGCTGTCCGCCCACAACGGCCACGTCGGATACGTCTCCACCCATCCGGACACCTACCCGCGGACCCAGGGAGCGGTGCTCCGCGACCGCCTGGGCCGCGACTACACCGCGATCGGATTCAGCTTCGCCGGCGGCTCCTTCCTGACCAAGGACACCTCACTCGACGGAGACTGGGAGCCGGTCACCGTCCCCGCCGCGGTCCCCGGGATGAACGAGCACACCCTCGACCGTGTCCGACACCGGGACTTCTACCTCGACCTGCGGACCGCCCGCACCCCGGCCCGCGCCTGGCTCGACCGCACCCGCCCGGTCTACGACGCCGGCTCGACCTTCACCCCCGACCCCCTGCCCACCCTCTCCCTCGGCCGCGCCTACGACATCCTCATCCACCTCCACCAGGTCCGCGCGGCCGACAAGCTGGCCTCACCGTCGTACGAGCCGACCGACTGACCAAGCCGACCGGGAGGCGCCGCCTGGCTGCGCCGCCTGGAGCTGGGGGAATCCGAGTGCACGGGCGGATGCTGCGGCTTCCTGACCGTGGTCGTGCAGCGGTTCGGTGAGATCGTTCAGTGGTCGGACTGGGAGGTGCCGTGGCTGTCCCCGCTCGTGCCCGCCCCCTACCCGCCGCCTGATCTCCACTTCGACGCGCATCAGTACGACGCCGAAGCGGCCCGCGCCGAGGGGGACCGCTGGTGGCAAATGTACGCGTAGCCCGCTACGGCTTCCGGCTGCTCCCGCCGGCTGGGGGCCGGGCGCGCCACGGGGAAAGTGCGATGCGTCCGGCTCCCCGTACGCCTGGGGACGGTCCCGGCTGGCGCACCCGGCCGACGCGGCGACTCGCTATGCCCTCAGGGGACCGAGCATCCGCTCTTGTCGTGGTGCCTTCGCGGCAGGCGTCACGACAAGTCGGCTGCGCTTTCGGGGACGAGATCCTTGGGCGTCGGGTGCCCTGGACTGTCGGCCTGGGCGGCGGCGCGCAATGCCGCATCCACCCTGCGGTTGCTGGTCATGGACGCCGTGACGGCCGTCATCGCCAGGAGAAGGACGCCGGCGGCGTATAGCGGAGTCCGGATGTCGTAGGTGGTGGCCAGCCAGCCGCCGAGGAGGGCTCCGATGGGGGCGGCGCACATGGCCAGCATGCGGGAGGTGGAGGCGACACGGCCCATGAGGTGGGCCGGGACGATCGCCTGACGGAGGGAGGGCGCGAGCACCATCGTGGCGCCCATACCGGCTCCGCAGACGGCGAGCGCGAGACCGGCGGCGTACGGGTTGGGGGCGGCGGCCAGGCCGAGGATGGCAAGTCCTTCGACGGCGGCCGTGCAGGTCAGTGCGGTACCGGTGCCGAGTCGTCGGCCGAGGAAGGAGGCGATGCCCGCGCCGAGCAGGCCACCGGTGGCTTCCGCCGTGAGGAGCAGGCCGAAGCCGTAGGTGTCGATGCCGAGGCGGTCGTGCGCGAAGAGGGCGAGGACGGTCTCCACGGCGAGGAAGGCGATGTTCCCGACCGCCGGGCGGAGCGCGAGCCCCAGCAGCAACCGGTTCCGGAAGACGTACGAGGCCCCGGCCCGCGCCTGCCGGAGCAGCGACTCGCGGACCTCCGGCACGGGCCGGGGCATGGCGGGCAACGTCCGTACGAGCAGTGCGGAAAACAGGAACGACACCGCGTCGGCGAGCAGCGGAAACGCCCGCCCGAGCGCGAGCAGCGCACTGCCCGCAGGTGGCCCGGCGAACCCGGACATGGCGGTCTGGGCGCCGCGCAAGCGGGAGTTGGCCCGCTCCAGGAGCGCGGGGTCGCGGCGGAGCAGATCCGGCAGATAGGCCGTGGCGGCGGTATCGAAGAAGAGCCCGCCGAGGCCGAGCAGGAAGGCGACGCCCGCGAGCAGCGGAATGCTCAGGACGTCGAGCACGACCGCACCCACGGGTATCACGAGCAGCACCGCACGCGCCGCGTCCGTCACCCACATCGTGCGCCGACGGTCCCACCGGTCCACCAGCGCGCCGCCGAGCACCCCGAAGAGCAGCCACGGCAACGTCCCCGCAGCTGCGACGACGGCGAGCGCCATCGGATCCCGCGTCAACGTCAACGCGAGCAGCGGCAGCGCGGCGTGCGTCACTCCGTCACCGAGCGAGGAGACCGTCTGCGCGGTCCACAGCCGCCCGAATCCGGTCGGCAACTTCTCTGCCCCTCTGCTCACTTGGAACCCCCGTTCGCCTGCCCGCGCGGCGCCGACCGGAACAGCGCGAAGGCGAGGGACACGTCCGGCAGCGACGGATCCGACAGCTCCCGGTACTCGTCCGCCAGAGCGTCCAGGCGCGCCCCCAACTCTGCGAACTGCTCCTCGGTGAGCCGCAGATGCGCCATCCGCACATGCCGCTCGCTGTCCACCGGCGACGCCTCCAGATCCGCCACCACATGCCGCATCAGCACATCCGGCCCTCCCTCACCCGGATCCGGCAACACGATCCCCCGCGCCGCCATCGCGTAGTACCGCTCGGTGACCCCCCGCACCTTCCTCGTCCGCACCACCTTCACCAGGCCGGCCCGCTCCAACAACCGCACGTGATAGCTGGAACTCCCCTTCGCCAGCCCGACCCGCTCGGCGATCTGCGTGATAGTCGCCGGCTCGAAGCGGAGCACGGCCATGATCCGGTGACGCGTCAGATTCGAGACGGCACGCAGCTGCTCGTCCGTGGTGACGTGAAACGTCTCGGGAAGATCATCAGTAGGCATGCGCCCAATGGTCAACGATTCTTGACCATTGGGCAAGGGGTTTTCGCGCGGCCATTCAGGACCTGCCGTCCGGTGCACGGGGATTTCTGTCACAGTGCTCTATTTGCTCCCCGCGTGCGCGGGGGGTGGTCCCGGGCTGTGGCTCGCCGGTACGTACGAGCCCGCTCGCTCCCCGTCGCCTGCCATGCGTCCGAGTGGACCAGGCTGCCTTGTACGGCAGGGGCAGTCGCGGCTTTCCTGGCTCGAGTCCTGCCCACTCCCCAAGATCACAACAGGTGGCTGACAGATGACCCACTGTCAGCGGCCTGCTCTACATTGATCGGTTGCGCGGAAAGCGCACGACCGACCAGGGGAGGGGGCTTCGGCCTTGCCGTTCGTCAAGGGGTACACCAAGCAGGACGGAACAGTGGTCCAGGCGCACTGGAGGGCGCCGGCCGGCACGAGTCGGCAGACTGCGCTGGCCATCGGGATCGTGGCCGCCGTATTCGTCTTCGGCGGCTCCGGCACCCCGGCGGAGAGTGGAACGGGCGCGGAGCGGTTACCGACACCGCGGTCCTCATCGCCCGTGACATATCCGATCAAGTGGCCGGGCTGGGAGAAGCCGACGCCCCACCCGGCCCCGGCCGTTACGTATCCGATTCGCCGGTCGGGGTGGACGGAGACCGCCCCGCGTCCGAAGCCGACAGTGTCGTACCCCATCAAGTGGGACCGCAACGGAGACGGTCGATGAGCCGACGCCCGGCCCGACGCCCGGCCCGACGCCCGGCCCGACGCCCGGCCAGGCGGCGGTCGCGGCAGGCCGACAGGACAGGACAGCTCTTCCTCATCCTCGCCGGGCTGGTCATCGCGGGCGCCGCCCTTGCGGCAGTGGTGGACTTCGTGCGCGCGTACCCGTGGGTTCCGGCCGTCTTGGTGCTGCTCGTGGTCGGCGCGGCGGCGGCCTGGCTGGTCAGCCGGCGGCGAGCCGCCCAATGGGAGCAGGTGCGCTCCCAAGGGCTGCGCTACGCACTGACACAGCTGGACGCCCTGCATCACCGGCAGTTCGAGCACGCCGTACGGGACCTGATGCAGCGCGACGGGTGCACGGACGCGGTACAGGTCGGTGGTGCCGGGGACAACGGAGCGGACGTCAAGGCCACCGACCCGTACGGGCGGCGCTGGGTGATCCAGTGCAAGCACCGGCGGGCCGGCCTGTCCGGAGCCGCGGTGGGCAGCCCGGACCTCCAGGTGCTCAATGGCACCGGCCGTCCGGTCCACAAAGGCGACGTCGTCGTACTCGTCACCAACGGCAGGTTCTCGAAACCGGCCGTAGACTTCGCCCGCTCCCAGCGCCTGCACCTGGTCGACCGCACCATGCTGGGCGACTGGGCGAGCGGATCGCGACCCTTGTGGGAACTGCTGCGGGCTGTGCCACCACCTCGTCGACCCCCGTCTGGCTGACTGGATCTCGTACGAAGCGCCCGGGGAGCATACTTCCGGGGTCGCCCTGGTCGCCCTGGCCGACTGGTCGGCTCGTCGGGACGACCCCGTGCAGTAACCGTGCAGTGCGCTGCAATGCGCTGCAATGCGTAGAAAAAGAGCAGGCGTTGGGCGGGGAGGCGCTGGTCCACAGTCGAGTACCAGCCGTGGCCCCTGGTCCGGGAGTGCTCAGTGTGGCGGCGCGGTTTCGGTAGCGAAGCCGTGGAGGAGGGCTCCGGTGGTGTCGGGGTCCTCGAGCATGGGGGTGTGGCCGACTCCGGCGAGGATCTCGATGCGGGCGTGGGGGACTGTGCGGTAGCCCTGGGCGGACGAGGGACGCCAGCGATGGTCCTGGGAACCGAAGATCACCAGGGTGGGCAGTCCGAGGTCGGCGAGCCGCTCGGGGATGGGCCGTTCCTTCAGGTACGCGCTGGACGCTTCATCGGTGGCGGTGAGGCTGCGGTAGGTCATGCCCCGGACGTCGGCGATGACCTGGTCAGGGACCGTCACGTCGCGGGTGAAGGCGGAGCTCAGCGCGGTACGGATGGTGCCGTCGGTCCGCAGGCGCCAAATGAGTTGCGACACCACCGGCGTGGACATCAGCTGGGCGGCGAAGCTGTCGCCGGTGTACGCGTCCAGCCGCGGGCCGGTGTCGACCAGTGCGATCGCCTCCACCAGGTCGCGGCGCTGCTCGACAAGCGCGGTGGCGACGGCACCACCGGTGGAGTGCCCGACGACCGTCGCGCGGTGCACCCCGATCTGGTCGAGCGCGGCACCGACCCGGCGCGCCTGCTCCGCCATGCCGTAGCCAGCGGCCGGTTTGGCCGAGCTGCCGTGCCCGAGCAGGTCCACCCGCACCACGTGCAGGTCCCGCAGCGCAGGCAGGACCGAGTCCCACCAAGCTGTCGAGCCGCCGAGGCCGTGCAGGAGAACCACCGTGGGCGCATCGGGCGGCCCGTCCTGGGCGACATGCAGGTCCCCGCCGGGAATGCGCACGATCTGGTCGCCGGAGGCCCCGGCCGTCTGGCTGAGCACGGACACCGTATTTCCCACCAGGAGGAGCGCCAGCGCGCCGGCGACCAGCAGGGTTATCCGCCATCGGCGACTCCGCGCCCACCGTCTGCGCTGGACGTTCGGTGCCGCGTCGGGGCGGCGGCTGGCGCGTTTGGTGTGCGGGGTGGTCGTCTCGTCCATGGCTCCTCCGTCGGTCGGTGCGGTGCGCCGTCACTCTCGCGTTGGTGGGCGCGGGACGTATTGGAGAAATGTCGCGTAGCGCAAGGTGATCGTGGTCGTGGTCGTGGTCGAGGTCGAGGTCGAGTCGGGTGCCGAGCCGCTCGTACCGCCGAGGCAGGCAACCTGATATCCGGACGCCAGAGCCCCCGCTGCCTGCGAGTCGCGTGACCGTCACGGGTGACCCTGGTGCCCGCGTCTACATCGCCGGGTTTCGCATGCGTGGTGACAGCCCGACCGACACTACCCGGTGCGTTGCTGTGCAGGACCTGAGTGCGCGTCCAGTACGCGGGAGCCGCTCCGCCTTGCGATGCAGGGCGCCGGACGCACATAAGAACGGCACATCGAGGGTGGCAGAAGGCTGTAGCAAGGGCCGGCGCGGGGCTGGTAGACGCGGCGGTCCCCCTCGCGGCCGAGCCGGAGGACATGAAGTACTGGGCTGGACAGCGCGCCCAGCCGGCTCCGAGCGGCGCCATACCGTACTTGTGCCCCCGGGCGGCGTTAACAGAGGCGGCCGCGGCAGCCGGAAGCCCACTCCAGGCGAGGGTGGAGAAAGGGCGCGATGGATCCGCCGGAGGCCGCGACGATGTGCAGTGGGACGTAGACGCCGCTCTCTCCGCATACGTTCGAGCTCGGCGGCGATCTCCCCGACCGGCTCGTAGGGCGGGTGCGGGTGCAGATGTAGTTGTAGGTGCAGGTCACGCGGAGGCTAGCGATGATGCCAAGGGTGTTCTCGCTGATGTACTCGCGCAGCTGGTGCGCCTGGAGGCCGGTCGTTCGTCGTGCAGGTGGCATCGCCACCATCCCACCTGCGTAGCCTCCCAGACCGGCCAGAATGCCAGACCGACTAGACCGACCAGAACGCCAGACCGAAGCTCAGCCCGCGCCACCGACGGCGTTGCGCTCGGCCGGCGACTGGCGGGACGTCTAGTCTCGGCCTGTGGGACAACCCGATCAGCATGCCGAAGGTGCGGGACCGTTCACGACCCGCCTCACCTGGCAGTCGCCCGGCGGCGGAACAGTCGTCTGGGAATCCCGGCCCGCCCGGCGCCGAGGCCTCATCGCCGTGCATTCGCCCGGCGAAGCCGGCGCCCGTCATGCCAGCGCCGACGACACCGCCCTCGGTCGGCTGCGCAGGCTCAACGCCGTGGCCGCCACCGCCTTCATCATCGGCGGAGCGCTCTTCGCGGCCGGCGCCGCCGTGGCCCAATTCGGCTCCGGCGACGCCACCACCTGCGCCTCGATCTACTTCGCCGGCGGCCTGTTCTTCAACACCGGCGGCTACGTGTCCCTGCTCCAGGTCATCAACGCCCCGCGTCATGTGCCCGGAGGGGAAGGCGCCCTGGTGGCCCGACGGTGGCGGTGGTGGAGCTATGAACCGATGCGGGTCGACTGGCTGAGCGCCTTCGTCTTGTTCGTAGGCACCCTGGTGTTCGCCGTTGACCTGCTGGATTCCTTCCTCCAAGGCCTGACCACCCAGCAGATCAACCGGCTGATCTGGGCACCCGACGTGATCGGCTGTGCGCTCTTCCTGATCTCCGGCCACCTCGCGTTCGTCGAGATCTGCCACGGCCGGCCGCGCATCCGACAGCGCAACCTCGGCTGGTGGATCGTCGCCGTGAACCAGCTGGGCTCCGTCCTCTTCATGGTCTCGGCACTCGCCGCCTACACACGCCCCGCCACCGGCAGCCTGATCAACGCCGACATCGCCAACTGGGGCACTCTCACCGGTGCCCTCTGCTTCTCCGCGGGCGGCGTCCTCCAACATTACGAACGTCCCTGAAGCGGCAAAGGGCAAGCCTGCCGCGTTCACCGCAGTCCCATGGCCCCCATGGCCACATCGTTCAAGACCATCCCGTTGCCGGAATGCGAATGCGTTTCGTGCGCCGACCGGGACAGTCGCGAGAACCTCCAGCCCCAAACCACCAATACGGCATGCTTCGAACGACGCACCCTGCCAACTGAGCCGGCGCCGTGGAGCCCAGCGCGGTGTGAGGCGTACGTGAATGATCAGGCCAGCCCCGACACTCTGATCGCCGTCACCGCGTGTGGACGGTCACGTATGGCCTTGCCCATGAGAATGGACAGCAAATGTTCACAGTCTTGGGAGGCACTCGTCCCAGGCTCTATTCGATGTTTGATGTTCGATGTTCGTGACGTGGGGTGGCGCGGGGCTCTGGGTGAGGCGGCCGCGATGGGCTGTCAGTCCCTTCTGCCAGCATGCTGCGGTGACAGACACACGTGATCAGCGTCCCGCCGAAGCCACTCTCGATTTCCTGCGCTCCGCGTTTCCGTCGGAATGGCGCGAGCCGGCGCTCGGACATGAAGCCGTCGTGGAGTGGGAGCGGGAGAACGGGGTGGTCCTGCCGGAGCCGTACAGGACCTTCATCGCGGAGATCGGCAACGGCTCCAGCCTGGGACCCGCCAGCGACGGCGGTCTTCAGCCGCTCGGCTGGCTGCCCGACACATGGCCCGACCTGGGGCCGAGACAGCCAGGAGAAGTATTCCCTCTGGAGTCGGCGTGGTCCTGGGAAGACGATGAGGGCGTCGACACCGAGGACCCGCGGGTCGATGCCGCATTCAACAAGGGGTCCGTCGTTCTCGGGTCCGAAGACGGGCAGTCGTTCTGGCTCCTGCTGACCGCCGGCCCCCGCCGCGGCGAGGTTTGGATGATCGCCGACGTCGGGGTCACCCCGGTGCCTGACGACCAGGCATGGGGTTTCGAGGAATGGGTGGAGCGCTGGCACGCCGGCAATGAGTGGTGGGACTGAGCGCTCCTTCCCGGGCACCCGCAGGTTGCGGACTGATCGAATTGTTGGTGCCTCCCGAAGTGGGGTTCTGGCTCACTTTCCATTGAGATCGCACGTTCAGTGGCGGTTGTTGGGTGAATGGACGGCGGGGAATTTGCCCAAAATCGGCCCGTACCGGGTGGGGTGTGGCTGACATTTCGGTCTGTGGAAGTGGTGCTTCGACTGGAGGAGTTGCTGTTCCCGTCGATCGCGAACGTGGCGGTGCTGTCGGTCGTCGTGAACGACGAGGCGGTACGCATAGAGGATCGAAGCATGTGGCTGGGGCCGTCTGTACCGGATCGGAAGCTGGTCACGGCGGACTCAGCACCTACCTGCGCTTTCCTGCGGATGTCCCAGCGGTGGCAGACGGGTTGCTCTACGTTTGCGCGTCCGCAGGTTCCGCTGCCCGCTCGTCTCGTGCGGACAGCGGACCTTCGCCGAACGGCTGCCAGGGCTGACGCGTCGGTACAGTCGGCGGACCGAGCGTCCGCGGTCGGTGCTGGCCGCGGTCGGCCACGCGCTCGCCGGTCGGGCTGGTGCCCGCCGGGCGAGCGTCTTCGGCGTGTCTGTGAGCCGCAGCACGGTGCTGCGGCTGGTCCAAACGTTGCCCGATCCCGAAGTTCTGGCCCCGCGGGTGGTTGGCGTCGATGAGTACGCGACCCGCAAAGGGCGTCACTACGGGACTGTCCTGGTCGACGTCGAAAGCCGGCATCCCGTCGATCTGCTGCCCGACCGGGAGGCGTCCAGCCTGGCCGCTTGGCTCGTGAAACGGCCCGGGGCGTAGGTGGTCTGCCGCGATCGTGCACCGTTCTACGCCGAAGGCGTCACGGCCGGGGCACCACAAGCGGTGCAGGTCGCGGACCGGTGGCATCTTTGGCACAACCTGAGCGAGGCCGTCGAGCGGTGCGTCGCAGACCACGGGGATGCCTGCAGGTCCTGGCGCCGATTTCGGCTTGGCCTGCCCCTGAGCAGAAGAAGCTCGGAGACCCCTCAGACTCGCCCTGGCCAAGGGGACATCGCTGACCGCACTCGCGACAAGCACGCGATCGTCCACGAACTGCTGGCAGCCGGGCTCAGTCGGAGGGCGGTTCTCATCTGTACGTGGTGACTCTGCACGTTCACGTGTTCGCCGGCGACAAGGTCAGCCGAAGTTCTCGAACGAGGCACTGATGTTGTTCCACATGAAGGCGTCCTTCCAATCCGGGTGCCCCTTGGCCCAGCCGCTCAGGCCCGCGATCACCTTTTCCTGGGAGAGCGTCCGGGTTTGGTAGTGCTCTGCTGCCGTCCCGTCACGGAATTCCAGTTGATAGGTGTTGTCATCCCTCAGCCACACCTGCACGTACCAGTCGCCGGCCGCCTCGTCGTCGACTCGCTCGACGATGACGAAGGCGTTACCCCGGCCGAGGTTCGCCACCATCCGACTCAGGGCCGCGGGCCCTGGATTCCTCACCTGACGACCGTGCTCGTCTTCCGCTTGCAGCATGACCCGATCATCCTCCGCTGCTCTGACAGCCGCCGAAGACCAACCACACCAGCCCACCTCCGCGGAAGTGATCGAGTCGCCGTCGGAGCATCCGCCGCTGATGAAGCAGGTCGCAGCCCGGATGAGGGCTGGACACGAGGTGGGATATGAGGTGTCCGAAGGATCCGCTGAGCGGCGAGGAGCTGCGGGGCTCACGGGTGGCCGGCGGATCGACGGCCTGGGATGCGACGGTCACCGGCATCCGCAGAGTTGTCGGCACCGCCGCGGGCTCGTCCCGTTACTCCGCGCCCGCGGGTTCTCCCGGCGTTTGCCCGCGCGGACCGCCAGACGCTCCTTCTCGCGCCCATGGCGTCAGGCGATGAACAGGGACCAGATGGACCTGCTGAAGTGGCCCCCGGTGAGAATGCGACCGTAGTGATCACTGGGAAGGCAAGTTTCGGGGCCAGATCCCGGGCGGGTTGGCCGTGATGCGACCCATTGGCTACATGTGTGCGGCGCGGCTGTGGCTGTCTTCGGTGAGGTACGTCGGTGACTGTCTGAGGACGGGCGCGTGTCTGTGCACCTCAGACGGATCAACGCTTCGGTAGATCGCTCAACATGGCTCACTGGCCGAAGTAGGATGCGCCCATGTCGGGGGAGCACGGTGAGATTGTGTCTGGCCGCTATCGGCTGGAAGCCGCAGTAGGCGAAGGCGGCATGGGAACCGTCTGGCGTGCCCATGATGAAGTTCTACGCCGGCAGGTCGCTGTCAAGCTAATCCGCTTTACTGACGAGCCCACCGAGCAGGAACGGCAGGATCGCATCGCACGTTTGGAGCGCGAAGCACGCACGGCGGCCGCGCTTAGCTACCACCCTGGAATCGTCACCGTCTACGACGTCGTCGAGCATGGCGGGACACCAGCGATCGTCATGGAGTTCGTCGTGGGTCAGTCTCTCCATGACGTGCTCAGCAATGTGGGGCGCCTCCCGGTCCAGCAGGTCGCTGAGATCGGAATCGCCGTCCTCGATGCGTTGGGAGCGGCCCACGCAGCAGGAGTGGTGCACCGAGATCTGAAGCCAGCGAACATCCTGCTCGCCAACGGTCGGGTACTTCTCACCGATTTCGGCATCGCTCTCGTCTCCCATGCATCGGGTAGGAGAACGACCACCGGCAAGATGTTGGGGACGCCTGCGTACATGCCACCTGAGCAGGTACTGGGTAAGACCGCCGTGGCTGCCTCGGACCTCTGGTCCCTGGGCGCAACGTTGTACGAGCTGGTGGAGGGACGTCTCCCATTCCAGGGCGAGAATCCCATGGAAATTGCCATCTCCATCTACCGAGACGCTCCTCGCCCCGTTCGGTACGCCGGGGCGATGGAGCCGATTCTGTTCAGGATGCTTGCTAAAGACCTGACCGAACGAGCAACAAGAGCAGAAGCCGTCGATGCGCTCACAGCCCTTGCCGACTCGCGACCGTCCAGCTCGGTGCTGCCACCGCCGCCAAAGTACCCTCCCCTGCCCACAGTGACGCCGAGGGATCAGCAACCCACTCGTACAGCGCCCCAAGTCCGTCATCCAGTGCCGCAGGCGCCCCCGGTCCCTCCACCTCTCGTTTCTCGCCGTTCCTTCGGCTCTGACCATCCCTTCACCCTGCCGTCACAGTCCGCGCAGTCACGGCCAACGAGCGCGTCCGACACGGCGCCACGCCAGGAGGGACAATCCAGTGCGCCTCCGGCGGCATCCACGCAGCCCGTCGTTTCCCTCGTCGGCCACGCAGGGAACGTCTACTCGGTGGCCTTCAGCCCCGACGGGACCACGCTCGCCACTGCGGGTGGCGACAAGACCGTACGGCTGTGGAAGGTCGATACCGGCGAAAGCATGAACCTCGGTGAACACGCCTTGATGGTGCGCTCGGTAGCGTTCAGTCCCGACGGGGCCACCCTGGCCACCGGCAGCGATGACAGATCCGTACGGTTGTGGAACGTCGCGTCCGGTGAAACGGTGAACGTCTTCACCAAGCGGGGTGTCTCTGGAGGCTTCCGATCTGTGGCGTTCAGCCCGGACGGCGCCACCTTGGCCACCGGTAGCGACGACACAGTGGTCCGGTTGTGGAACCTCGCCACGGGCGAACGAACCCTCTTCAAGGGCCACACCCAAGCGGTCAATTCAGTGGCGTTCAGTCCTGATGGGACCATTCTGGCCGCCGCCGGCGACGACAAGACCGTACGGTTGTGGAGCGTCGCATCCGGTGAGGCGCTCGCGAACCTTGACCAGCACACCGGCAAGGTTTGGTCCGTGGTCTTCCGTCCCGATGGTGCAGATCTGGCGACCGCCAGTTGGGACGAGACGGCACGGTTGTGGAATCCGCATGCCGTGCCTTCGTACCCTCACACGACCTTCAGACACGGGAGCGCCGTCCGCTGTGCAGCGTTCAGTCGGGACGGCGGCTTCCTGGCTACCGGCGGCCTGGATGGGACCGTAACGCTCAGGTACCTTGCCACTCAGGCCAGTTCCGTCCTCACCGCAATGGAAGGAGGAGTGTTCGCGGTGGCCTTCAGCCCCGACCACTCCAGAATCGCTGTGGGCGGCGCCGGAGGGCAGGTCCGACTGGTACGACGAAGTTTCGGCTGGTGAAGGAACTCGCCTTCGCCGTGAGACTGTTCAGGGTGGTGACCCTGACGAGGAGCCGGCCGAAGTCCTCTTCCTCAGCGTCGTCCTGATCCGGTGGGAAGAGAGCCACCTCATCCACCGTCCCCGCACCACCACATGACACGGCGTCGCAGGCAGGGCGCATGAATCGGACGGATCCGCTTGGTGTAGTGCCTCTGCCTCGGCGCAGGCACAGAGGCCCCGTCTGCCGCACCAGCCGGGGAACAGTGTTTCCGGACGAGCAGACCAAGGCCACCTCTTCCATCCTCGACCTTCCGGGGGTGCCAGCTCGTCTTGGTCGGCCCTGCGAGGTTGGGCAAGTCGAACTCCTGCCGCCACCCTCGACACGAGCGTGGACGCGGGCGACCAGTCCACAGTCCGGCGGCGCCTCCCAGGCGCAGGTCCCAGAGCAGCATCTTGCCTCAGTGCGCGACGATCTAGCGACAGTTGGATGCGGGGCCCACCAGCACGGGGGCCGCTTCCCCTCCCTCGCCGCTCTCGTCAGCATCTCCGCACGCTTCGTCACCCTGTGCGGCTCCGCCGCCCGATGGTGCACGCCCCCTCCCGTACCAGGGCGCGTGCGAGGGGGCAGCTTTGTCGTGTCCGTGGGGTGAAGTGGTAATTCCGCTAATCACGCCGTTGGGTTCCTGGTGGAGGGATGTTTGGCGCGGGAAGGAATTAGCCATTCCATCCTGACGTGGACATCGCAAAGCGGCCATACTTGCACTATTCTCAATGCGGTAATGGCTGGATCGCGGATCGGTAATTACCGAGCCTTGCCTTCTTCCGTTCGTGCTGAAAGGATCCCGTAAGGCGTCAACCCGGGATGATCAATGAATTCATAGCCTTGAATCCGAACTATCGGATTCCGCTTCTGCTATTCACTTCGATGGAGGAGTTGAGGCAGGTTTGACTTCAATACGTTCTGCTGTCGGAGCCGCACTGACTGCCGCGGTAGCGGTGGCCGGCCTCATCGCGGGGCCCGCGCAAGCGGCCTCCGATGACGCTCCGGTTCAGGTGAAGCCGAGCGTTCCGACGCTCCGCACCTATGATCCGAACGCCCGACTGGGCAGCCCCGAGAACCCGAAGATCCTGGACGGGCAGGACCAGGCGCTTCTCAGCCCTCAGCAGTTCAAGGACCTGATCGCCGCTAAGCAGACCCGCTTGGCGCAGGCGAAAAAGGGCGAGACGTCTCGGATCGCCGGCGGCCGCATCATCGGGGCGTACTGGTCGACCTGTAAGCAGTACGCGGGCTTCGGCCAGATCAACCTGGCAACCGAACTCGGCTCGGACCATCACGAGTACGCCACCCAGCAGGGGTGGATTTACGGCTCCGGCATGTGGGAAACCTACATGGATATTTCCTGGAACGGAGGGGCTAATTGGTACGAGCGGAAGAGTCTCGTAATCAACTCCTCGGGCTGGGGGGAATCCGAGTGTGACGGCCCGCCGTATGTCGCCCGCGGCTGCCTGCACAACATGGACACTCACTACGTCGGCTGCACCGGCTGGCACTGAGGGACAGTGAAACATCAGAGTAATTCACCTGCGTAGAGAGGAGTGGCATTGAGGCAACGGCTTCAATGCCGCTCCTGACCGTTGCATGAGGATTCCTTCCTCGCGCCCGGGCCGGCGGGTACCTTGATCATTCGCTAACGGCCGTGGTTTCGATCTCGATCAGGTGCTCGGGTTTGTTCAGGAGCGTGGCCGGGGGAGCGTTGGGATCCTTCAAGGCATCACGGCCGCGCTCGACGCCAGCCAAGGCAAGAGTAGATGTTGCCTCTTTGCCGCCATCAAGAGGGTCTCTCCCCGGCAGCGCCAGCCGAGGAGAGGCCCCAGGCGGCCTGGCGATGTCACGGCGAGCCGCGGCTGCCCGTGGTGCCGGACGGCAAGGGCCGGCACGGGCGCCTCGACAGGGGATCTGGCTGCGCGGCTGCCCAGACACAGTGGTTGAGATCGACTCCACGCCCAACCTTTCGTCTGCGCAGAAGCTTGCGTTCGTCCGCGACGTCGGCGCGTTCCCGTTCTGGGTCCGCTTCGGCAAGTGAGGCGTCGCTTCGCGAGCAACCTGGCTGCATCCAGCAGAAACTCGAAGGTCCCTGTCTCCACGATCTGGCCACCGTCGAGGGCGACGATGCGGTCCCTCGGCTGCAGCCGACGACCAGGGCGTCGGGCCCGTATGGGGCCTTGTCGATGACGTTGTCCGTTCCCGCCGCGCGCGGCCTGGAGCCGCGAGGCGTCGTCGTCGGTGCGGGGCCGACCGTGGTGGATGTTGGCGATCGGCTCCATGAGCCAGCGGGGGTCGTCCTGCGGCACGAGCCAGACCTCCTTCGACCACACGCCTGTCGAGTCCGCCTCGGCGAGATCGGTTCCGTCCCTGGCCACCGCGCCGGAGCCGGGCAGATAGAGGCCACCACGACGGTCGCGGAGACTGCGGGGTCCATGCGTCCGGTCGCGGTGAGCCACCCGAGCGCCGCGCCCAGGTCGCGGCGAGCATCAGCCCGCTGGCTGCCGAACTGGCCAGCGTCACCCGCACCACCCTGGGGCCGCCCGCCTGTCGGTGGCCTCGATCTAGTCGGTGATCTTCCGGTGCCAGGGCATCAGGGAAGCCGGACATGGTGGCGGCGCGGACCTTGGCGGCGGTGCGGCGGTCGGTGGAGTAGTACCGCAGCGGGCGGCGTAGACGGTAGTCGGAGATGTTCTGGAAGTCCGCGCGGTGGTGGATGCGTGCGGTGGTCACCGCGCCGGCTCGCTTGGGGCGCCGCAGCCAGCAAAAGCAGGGGCAGCAGCACCGAGTGCAACACGGTGAGGACCGAGGCGGCGGCGACGAGCTGGGCGAGCGCGGCGACCGTGGCCTGGGCGTCGCCGATCAGGTCCTCGTCGCCTCCGTTCTCAGGTCACTTCGGAGGGCTGGTCGGCCAGGCACCCACAGGCGTCGCCTTCTCGGACACCGACGTACGCTTCCGTAGTTGACCGCTACGGCGGCCTGAGCGGTGCCGGGCCCGGCCAGAGGGGACGGACCGGGCCGGACACCGGGTCGGCGAGGAGGCCAGGTCCACCGCCGCCTGCCTCCGTGGTACTCATGCCCCATGAGCCAGTTCCACGACTTCAACCTCAAGCTGCTCGTCATCGAGGAGCTCATGTACGGCCCCGAGCCGCTCCTCCCGGTCTACGACCTGCCCGCGCGGCTGGCCGAGCGGGGCATCGGCGACCCCGCGTCCTACGCCTTGGAGAACGGCCTCCACGCAGAGGTGTTGCCGGAGTCCCGGGCTCATTTCGAGTCGCTCGAGATCCCGGCCGACCTGCTCGCCCGTGTCGAGGAGCTGTGCTTCGACGCCGGGGCGCACGTCTTCCAGCACTGCGCGCCCGCTTGGGACGGCGAGGACGACCTGTTCGACGTCCGCTCGCTCGACGACCTCGTCCTCCTGCCCAACCTGCGGGAGGTCACCTTCGTGGAGGACGGCGTCCTGGCGGTGCCGGACGCAGCAGAGGTCTTCGCCGCGTCCGGCATCGAAACCGATTGAGCTCCGGCACCCGTTCGTCGCCCGCTGCCCCGGCCGGTGCTCTCAGGGCCACGGGCCTTCCCCTGCCGCGGCGGCAGCCGGTCCAGCAGCCCGGCCGGACACGCGCTGGGATGCCGTACGAGCAAGCGGCAGGTCGCCGCCCCAGCATGGGTGGGAGCGGCCTCCTACTCGGTGACGGTGTGCCGCGGCTGCTGCGGCGGCACACCCAAGATCTCCGGCGTTGACCAAGCCACACAACTCGCGGCCCTGTGCTTTGCCACTCCGGGCGGGGTGCAGGTCCGGGTCGCCGGCTGCCTTGACACCTGAGAGCAGGCCAACGTCGTGGTCGTCCAGCCCTCCGCCGTCGGCCGTGCCGCAGGCGGCTGACCGGTCTGGCTGGGCCTGGTCAACGGCAAGAGCGCCGCCGCCGACATTGCCGCCTGGATCGAAGCCGACAGTCTCAGCCTCGCGGACGCGTCAGGCGTCCTCGACCGTTTACGCCTTCAGCCCTTCCCACTGCGTCCGTGCCGAGCAGCACGACGGATAGGGATCGCGGGCTGTCCGGATGTCAGTCTCCCTTCCTCAGGACCAGGACCTCGGTGGATGCGAAGCCCATCGGGGCCGAGAAACTGGCCTCCAGGTTGCAGCCGAGGGTCGCGAAGAGATCCACGCAGGCCTGGCGGGGCATGGCGGCTGGGTAGGAGTCGTGCCCTGCCCCGCCCTTGGTTGCCCAGTCGCGCATCGTCGCCGGGGCCAGGCAGGTTTCCGTCATGACGTCGAAGACGATCCGTCCGCCGGGGCGGGCGACGCGTGCCATCTCGAAGAAGTAGCGGGAGGCGCTGAGAAAGGTCACCGTGTTGAAGACCTTGTGGGCCTGGACGAGGTCGACGCTGCCGTCGGGCGTGGGGGCGAGGCTGTTGCCCGAGGTCGGTTGGGCGACCACCTTGAATGTGTCGACGAGGTAGTCGGCCCAAGGTGCCGCTGTCTCGTAGATCTCGTAGCGGCCTGGCGAGCACTCCTTCAGGGTCTTCTCCAGGTACCGGCCGGACCCGGGGCCGATCTCCAGGACAGTCTTCGGGTCGGCGGCGAAGACGCCGAGGGCGCGCAGTTCGTCGATGGTCGACTGGGTGGCACCGGGGGTGCCGTTCATGACCTCGTCGAGGTAGTCGCCGACCGACATGCCGGCCGACCGTGCGGCCCGCATGGTGGCTTCGAACGGGAGGAAGTCGTCCACCCCACCCCGGTTGTTGGTGCTGCGCACGATGTCGAATCCGGTACGCCCCAGGAGCCGCTTAAGGCCCGACTTCACTGCAGTCCTCATTCGGCATGACCTCCCAGGTCGTTTGCGTATCCGAAGCGCGGACATGCAGCTGCGGGTGTAGGGCGGGACGTGGGACCGGCAGCGGGGCCGGTGCGCACGTCGGTCGACGGCGGAGCCAGGTGCAGTTCCACGCGTTTCGGTATGGCGGCCGTGGCCGTGAGGGCAGGCAGAGCAGACACTCCGGTATCGATGAGGGCACGCCGAAGTCATGGGCGTGCGTGAGGGCATGGTGCGAGGAGTGCTGCCTGGGAATTACGGGGCGCAGGGCTACCCGCGATGGAGCAGGGTCTCGAGCGCACGTGGCCGAGGCAACACCACGGCAGGCCGTGGCGCCCTTCGCGGGGAAGGTCGGCATGGTCTGACCATCATGACCGACAGCCGCCTTGCTCAGAGGAGGAATGCCACATCCCAGAAAGCGGAGGCGGAAGATTCGGTTCGATGGCCGGTCTTCTGGCGGGCAGCAGGAAGGCTGCCTGCCGGGACGACGGTGCCGTTCGCCGCCCGGAGAGCCCCGCCAGCAGAGCTCAGCCGCTGGTACTGGGTGCCGCACTGGGCGGTGTCTGCGACGAGAACGGCCTGCGTCAGAGCGATCCCCAGCGGGCGGCCGAAAGCAGGACGGATGACCAGGACAGCAGTCCCCGCTGGAGCCTGCCTGTGGGGCGGCTCCTTCCGTGATCAGCCAGCGGATTCGTTCGGCGGGGTCGTTCGGCGGGGTCAGGACCGGAATCGCGAGGGCGTCGGCCGCACCGCCGTCAGGCACGACGGCGGACATCTCCAGCAGGGCGGCGCTCACCATCCGTCTCCCGTGCAGACGAGCCGCGGGGGGCATCGGTGGCCATCTCCGACGACAGGCGTTGTACCTGGGGGCTGAAGGCACGCAGAAGACTGCTCCAGCCGAGCGCGCAGCGAAGGGCTCCGCCAGGAGGATGCCGCAGCCGCAGCCGCAGCCGCAGCCGCAGCCGCAGCCGCAGCCGCAGCCGCAGCCGCAGCCGCAGCCGAGGGCGGGCCCGCTTGTGAGCAACTGCGGCTTCGAGCTGGGGTGTGGTGAGCTGTTCCACCCCACCCCGGTAGACGACGATGCGGCCGTCGCTGCTGCGCACGCCCGGAACGCAGAACGCGTCGGCGCTGCGTGTTCGAAGACCTGGACGTCCGTACATCCGCCGATGCAGTCGGCCGTGGCGAGAGCGTCGGCCACCAGGCGGGCCTTCTCCTGCTCGCGCCGCGCCGCGGCGAACGTGTCGGCCGTTACCCACGCCCGAGGCGTCGCCGGCGAGAAGCGAGGTGAGCACGGAGGCATCCGCGACGCCCTGGGAACTGTCCGGCCGATCACGCAGGAGTCGTCGGCGGCAGGTTCTTCATGAGGACGATGCTGTCGTAATTGGTCACGTCCCACCGCCAAGTGCCGATCGGCGCGTAGCCACGCCGGCGGTACCAGTCGACGAGGTCTGTTGCTTGTGAGGAGGTATCGATGACGACCTGTGTCGATCCGAGAGCAGCGATCCGTGACTCTGCCAGAGCCAGCAGCCGCTGTCCGAGGCCAGTGCCTCTTTGTGATGGCTCGACAGCCAGCTGCCAGAACGAGCCGCCTCCTGCTGGCGCAGGGTATCCAGCCGGAGCGGCGTGAGGAGCTGACACGGTAACGGTGCCGACCACTGCGTTCCCGTCCATCGCGATCCAGCACTCGCCTTTGCTCAGGCGGTGCTGGGTGTCCTGCGGACTTTGGTAGGAGGCGAAGAAGACTCGCCCGGCAGCGGCGTGGTCTGCGTAGGCGCGATGGAGCAGGAGAGTCAGCTGTTCAACCGAATCACCGTTGCTGAAGCGCCTGACCTGCACGGTTGCAGACGGGCTCACTTCCGTCGAGTTGATGTTCATCCGTGCAGTCAAGCGCACTTCTGGGATCTGTCCAGCTCAGTCGTGTGACTTGCCTTTGGGTGGGGCGTTGCTCTGAGTATGGGGCGGGGTGATTGATGGATGCCGAGTGGGAACAGCTACGGCCGTTTCTGCCGATCAGTAACGGGCGTTGTGGCCGGTGGCGGGATCACCGGCAGGTGATCGACGGGATTCTGCACCGGGTACGGACTGGTGTGCAGTGGCGTGACCTGCCCGAACGGTTCGGGCCGTGGAAGACCGAGCCCTTTCCAACTTCACGTCGCGTTTCTCAAGGATGGCACTCGCCACGTTGGTGGCGTTGTCGAGGCTGCGACGGGTTACGCAGGGATCGCCAGCCTGGGAAGATCCACTCATGGAGAACAGTACGTTTGGGCCAGCCGGGGCGAACACAGACCTTGAGTGCCAGATCTACGTCGCCGCTCCCAGCCGTGATCGGTTGATGGAGCGGCTGGCAGCGGCTCTGAACGTGTCGCTCGGACCAGACCGCGTGATCTCGTACGGATGCGTCGAGGTGGAGTGGGAACATAACGACTACGAAGGCACTGGCGCTCACACGGAGTTCCTGGACTGGCACTCGCTCCTTGTGTGCCAACCTCGTCGCGGCACCTCAGCAACTGCTGTCGTGTCGGACACGGCAGCGGTTCTGGCAGCGGTTCGGGAGGCCGGCTACCGGGCTGTCCCCGTTTGCGACTACGAAGAGCTTCTGCATAAGCCGGGCACTGAACCTCGTCCAACCTGACGGGTGGTTGGATCGGTGTCCCCGGTGGCAATCCACGATCGTGCGGGCGCATCAGCACGCGGCCGGGGCTCGCACCGACCCGCCGTCGGCTCCCGCGTCAAAGGGGGCCGAGGCGGCAGAACACCAGGACGAAACCGCATGGCAGAGCCTGCACGCCCGCCTGGTGGAGGTAGTGCGGGAGGCGAAGACCTGGGCCGCTCGCGCGGCCGGTTCACCACCAAGCTCACCTGAGCGCGGACGGCCGCTGCCGTCCGCTGTCTTTGATCGTCACCCAGGTCAGCGGGCGGACTGCACCCAGTTCAAGCCGGTCCTGGAGAAAATCTGCGTCCCGAGACTCGGTCCTGGCCGACCGCGCAAGAAGCCCGACAGCCTCGCCGCCGACAAGGCCTACAGCAACGGACTCTGCCGCCTGTACCTGCGACGCCGGGGCATCCGTTACACCATCCCGGAGAAGACCGACAGCCAGGCCGCCCGCCTACGCAAAAGCTCACACGGTGGACGGCCACCCGGCTTCGACGAAGACCGGTATAACTGATCGTTTCAGAATGAGGTTCTGAGTCGTCTCAAGCGGATGATGCTGCAGGCGAGTTGGAGCAGGCCGAGGTGGAGGGCGGCGCGTATCTCGTAGCGGATGCGGAGGCGTTTGAACTGGTGGAGCCAGGCGAAGGTCCGCTCGACGACCCAGCGGGTTTTGCCCAGGCCCGAGCCGTGGGCGACGCCGCGTCGCGCGATCAACGGCTTGATCCCACGCTTCCACAGCGCACAGCGGTACTTGTCGTAGTCGTAGCCCCGGTCCGCGTACAGCCGCCGGGGCTTGCGGCGGGGGCGCCCCCGCAGTCCCCGGATCGATGGGACGGCGTCCACCAGTGGCAGGAGCGGGATGACGTCGTGCCGGTTCCCGCCGGTCAGCGTCACGGCGAGCGGAGTTCCGTGGCGATCGACGATCAGGTGATGCTTGGAGCCGGAACGCGCGGTCTACGGGCGAGGGGCCGACGCGATCCCCCCTTTGAGGGCCCGGACGTGGGACCTGTCCACGGAGCAGTCGTCCAGATCCAGCAGGCCGGCCCGGCTCGGTCAACAGGGCGGAGTGCAGGCGCGGCCAGGCGCCGGTCTCGGTCCAGTCTCGCAGCCGACGCCAGGCCGTCACCCCGGAACAGCCCACTGTCTGGGCGGGGACATCGCGCGAGGAAACGCCGGTCCGCAGGATGTACATGATGCCGGCGAGAGCCGCCCTGTCCGGAACACGCAGTCGACCGGGATGGCAGTGGCATCGTTCGGGAGAGGGTGGGAACAGCGGGGCCACCCTCTCCCACAGGTCGTCCGGAACAAGATCAGTACGCACCCGGACACCCTGCAGACCGAGATCGCCGAGCGCAAGACCCACAGTTCAACACCCAGAGACGATCAGTGAGCGTTGGATCACATCTCTCGCCGGTTGGTCGGCCAGGGGATCTCCTGGAGAACGTCCTCAGGAGTCGGTACCGCGTCGTGGAAGTGCTGGCGGATCTCCCGGACTACCGAGGCATCCGCGGTGCAGAGGTCCCAACTCGTGCTGTCGAACTCCCGCAGCACCACCTTCAGCTCATTGCCTGCGTACCCCGCGAAGTCCGCGTCAACAAACTGAAGGTCCGGTGCGACCAGGGCCAGTAGCTCCAGGGTGCCGATCCCGGCACCGTAGGAAGCCTTCTCGATCTCGGCAAACCTGGTGACCAGTCCAGCATCGTCGATCCGCACCTTCCAAGTGAGGCCGAGCCCAAAGCTCCCGAGGCGCACAAGGAGTTCCGCCAGCGTGACGTAGTACCGATCGGAGGCGCGGTCCTGCCGAGGAAGACGGTCACGCCAGGCCGCGAACGTGATCGACTGAAATGCGCCAGGGGGTCTTGCCATCGATGCGGCTCCGTTCGCTTGCGAGGCTCAATGTGCTCTCACAGCATGATCTTCCTCGCCAGCAGCTGCAGATCATTTTGAAACCGTCAGTAAGAGGTCGTTTTCATCTGCACTGCCTGTATTTAGGGCGATTCTCAAGGCGTGTGATCGCGGTGTGGTAGTGACCACGGATGCAGTTGATGCCCGTGGGTCACGTGGGGTGGCGGGTGAGGCGGGCTGAGTCTTGTTCCTGTCTCATCCCAGGATGTCCGGCCTTCGCGGCCTGGATGCTTCCGGCGCCGCGGCTGTGCGCCTGGGCGCACTCGGTCTGCGGCGGTATGCCGGAAGCATGTCGAAGCGACGTCCGTATCCGAGTGATCTGTCCGATGCGCGCTGGGAGTTGATCGAGCCGGTCCTGGCTGCGTGGCGGCTCGAGCGCCGGCGCAAGGCTCTGCACTTCGGCCGGCCGCCCGAGCACGACCTGCGCGACATCATGGACGCGATCTTGTACGTGGACCGCACCGGCGTCCAGTGGCGTTATCTCCCGCACGACTTCCCGCACTGGAACACGGTCTACGGCTACTTCGCCAAATGGGCGGAAGAGGGCGTGTTCGCCCAGCTCAACGGCCTGCTCCGGCAGCTCCTGCGAGAGAAGGAAGGACGGGACGCGGAGCCCTCGGCGTGTGTGATCGACGCCCAGAGCGTCAAGACCTCCACCAGTGTTCCCGCCTCCAGCCAGGGCATCGACGCCGGCAAGAAGATCGCGGGACGCAAGCGGAGCATCGTCACCGACACGCTCGGCCTCCTCCTCGCCGTGCTGGTCACCGCGGCCAGCGTGCAGGATTCCGTCGCCGGCACCCAGCTCATCGACCGGGTCGCCGCCGACCACCCCGGCATCCGCAAGGTCTGGGTCGACGGCGGCTACCGCCAGCACCTCGTCGAGCACGCGGCCACCCTCGGCATCGACATGGAGATCACCGCCCGCAAGCCCGGGACCAGGGGATTCACCCCCATCCCGAAACGCTGGGCGGTCGAGCGGACCTACGGCTGGCTCATGCTCCACCGCCGACTGGCCCGCGACTACGAAACCCTCTCCACCCGCTCCGAAGCCGTGATCCACATCGCCATGACCGACCTCATGGCCCGCCGCCTCACCAGCGAGAAAACCATCTCCTGGCGCGACCCGAAGAAGACCACGAAATAACTGATTCCGGGATGAAACATCGGAGGAAAACGACCTCTAAGAAGCGCAACACCGTCGAACGAGCGATCAGCCGACTCAAGCAGCAGCGGGCGGTCGCCACTCGGTACGACAAACGCGGCTACGTCTACCTTGGCACCGCAGTCGCAGTCGCAGCCGCCCTCGTAATCTGGCTCCGAACGTGATCGTCCGGACAAGTCCTAGTAGTGCTTCGTTAGGTTCCTGGGTTTGCTTTTGCCGAGAGGGCGGCCGCAGGTGGTGCAGGTGCCGGTCCAGCACTGCAGCAGGTCCTGAAGGGCGTCGAGGACCTGGTAGAGGGTCAGGCCGGCATGTGTGCTTTTGGGTCGAGCCGCCTGAGAGTGAGGAAAGCCTGGGCGGCGGTGACGAGGGTGACGTGGTGGTGCCAGCCCCGCCAGGTGCGGCCTTCGAAGTGGTCCAGGCCGAGGCCGTGCTTGAGTTCGCGGTAGTCGTGTTCGATGCGCCACCGCATCTTCGCCCACCTCACCAGGTCTTCGACGGGTGTGGTGGCGGGCAGGTTGGAGATCCAGTAGCCGGTCGGCTCGGTCTGGCCGGTGGGCCACTCGACCAGCACGGTGCGGACGGGCAGGACTCCGTCCCACCGGTAGTGCCCGCCTCCGGCTTCCTGAGCCGCTCGCAACGACTGCTTGCCCGCCGGCCGCACCCGCAGCACCGCGAACCGTGATGTCATCGGACCCCGGCGGCCTTCCCGCCAGGTGACCTCGGTGAAACCGGAGGCCAGTGACTCAGCGGCCAGACGGGGCAAGGGCCGCGGCTCGGTGCGGTAGCGGGGCAGAGTGGGTGGTCCAAGCCCGTCATAGGTGGGCTGGTGCGGTTCGGCGGTCTGAGGGCGGGCGACTTCCTTGCCGCTCAGGGCGACCACGTAGTGCAGACCTTGTTCCTCCAGGCCGAGACGGAACGGCGTGCTGGTTCCGTATCCGGCATCGGCCACGACCACCCGGGCGGTCAGCTTCCAGTCGGCCAGCGTGTCCAGCAGACGCAGGGCCAGGCGCCACTTCTCCTGGTGCACGGCCCCGTCAGGGACCCCGGCCGCCCGGCATCGGGCCGGGTCGTCGGTCCACTCCCTGGGCAGATACAACTGCCAGTCCAGCGGGCCGGATGCCGTGTCGGTGGCCGCGTGGACGCTGACCGCGACCTGGCAGTTGGCCGTCTTTCCCAAAGCGCCGCAGTACTGGCGGGCCACACCCACCGAGCGGGTGCCGCACTTGGGGAACGACACATCGTCGATCACCCACACCTCGGGCGTGACCGCTTCGGTCAGCCGCTCGGCGATCCGCCGCCGCACCGGCAGCGGATCCCACGGCGACTGGTTCACGAACTGCTGCAGGGCCTGCATGTTCCCGTCCGGCAACCGCTCGGCCATCGGCTGGACCGACTTACGCCGCCCGTCCAGCATCAGACCCCGCAGATAACACCCGCCCCACCGACGCTGATCCCGCCGCGGAAACGAAGCGAACACATCGGCAACGAACTCCGCTAACTCACCCCGGAGCCGCTCCACCTCCCCAAGCCTCATAGCCGAAAGATGCCCACCACCAGGCGAGATCACCCGACGTAACGAAGCACTACTAGATGTGCCAGGCCCTGGCGTACGCTGCATGCACCTGCGGCTTGCCTGCGTGGAGGTCCAGACTTGCCTGCGTGGAGGCTCAGAGGACGGCGCGTTCCCACATCGTGGGCTGTGACCGCGAGCCGCAACCGTCGACAGGGAGAGCCCCGCTGCCAAGGCGTGCCACAGGCGCAGGGTCGCCTTCGGAAGAGGGCCGCCCAGCGGTCACTGGCGACCCTGAGGAGCGCCGCGTAGCCGAGCAAGGCCAGAACCACGGGCACGGTGCCCAGCACTCTTCCCCGGCGGCACCGTCAAGCGCTCCGCACAGGGCGGCCGCCTCGGCAGCGCTGAGCCGTCCTTCGCTCTCCTGCGGATGCTGGTCCTCGCTCAGCCGCCGTGATCGTCAGAACGGCAGAACACCTTCGAGATCGTCAACCGCCTCGGTTACCGCCGACACGGCGTGTTGCCAAGTGCGCCGCTGGGGAGCGGCCGGCTCGCTTTAGAGCCGCTGCCCAGGCCCGATGACCGTGAGTCCCACCTGCTCGGCGAGCCAGTGCGCGTATGGCCCTCTCGTCTGGAGGCCGCCGAAGATGGCGCTGCGGACATGGACGAGGACGGTGTGATCCTCGGCGGGCTCGTCGAGCTCGCGGGTGCGAGTGTTGAAGAGGAGCGTCACCTCAGCGTGCTTGGACTCTCCGTGGAAACCCACCTCGGGAGCGTCCGGCCAGCACAGCATCTCCCAGCTGATCCAGCCCACGTTCGCGCCGATCGCCGCCGCGAAGGCGTCCTCGATGCTGCCGACCGGCAGCTCACTCAGCCCGCATTCCACCGGCAGCCGCCCTTCGTACGCGGCCGGGTCGGCCGGCAGAGCCGGCCCCTGCACGCCGACGACCAGCGGGGGCTGCTCCTCCAACGGCACCCCGTCGAACTCCTCATACTCCGCCTGTCCCTGGAACCATGCCTCGGGCAGCTCCTTCGCCACACGCCGCACCTCGGCGACGGAGCGGAACTCTGCGTACACGGAGACCTCGGAGTGCTCCCACCGACCGAACTCCATGAGCCGGCGCGCGGTGCTGAGGGCGAGTGCGAGGTCGGGGGTCCGGAAGACGGGGTAGGCGATGTCGTTGGACATGCGTGCACTGTGCCACGGCCCGTCATCGCAGGTCATCGTATTTCGGACGACCGTGCGCGCGGCCGCCCGTGGCCCGCCAACACGAGCGCTCGACCCTGCCAACTCGGACGCTCAACCGCCAAAATCTCGCACTCAGTTTCAACGCAGCCGCCACCCTTGTGCCGCACGGCACTGTGGCCTTCGCGAAATGTCCGCCACAGCCGATTTCGCAGAACCTCATCAGCTCGGCCCCGCCCTCGCGCGCTATACCCCGCGGGTACGCCGACGCGTGCACAAGCCAGCCACGGGTATATGTCGAACGCAGCTCAAGCTGGAGGACACGTATTCTCGTCGCGCAGTGGGGTGATCCCCCTTGCGCCCCCGTTACGGCAGCGCCCCCGTCGGGTTGGCCAGTCATGCGAATGAAGATCTTGAGCGTGGTGCTCCTGACCGCGGCGACCGCCGTGACCACCCCGACCGGACCTGCGGTGTCGGCGGCTGCGGACAAACCCTGCGCCGTGTCCGAGCGTTGGGAAGGCGACCGGAAGTGCTACACCGCCACCGCGCGGAACGTGGCACTGGTGGACCTGCACATCCAGACGAGGAAGGGCCACGACTACGCGCGGGCGGCAGGCTGGGTGGAGGAGGGCGGCGCCGTCTGGATGGAGGTGAAGAAGAACGGCGGAGGGGCGCATCGGGTGTTCCTCAAGAGGGTGCCGAAGGGGAGCACGGGCAACCCGAACGCGGCCTCACGGCAGAAGGCCACGGGCTGGCAGTACGACGGCCCCGGCTACGTCGTACGCGGGTGCGCGGCGAACGCCCGCGACCAGCTCAAGGCGTGCACCAGCTGGCACTGACGGCAGGCACCCACGGGTGAGGCAGCGCGCCGAATCTGGTCGGCCGACGGCTCGTTGACTGGGGACCACCCTCCACTCTGTGTCCACCGCCGCCCCTTCCGACGGGCATGAGGCGGACCCCAGCTTTCTGTCCGCCTCCTTCCTTCTTCCCGTCCGCTCCTCCGGAGCTCGCCGGCGAGCTCCGGAGGAGCGTGAGTCGAGGCCGGGGGAGGCCGAGGCGCTCGCGGAGGCGGAGGCGGAGGCGGCGGTCGGCCGGCGAGCCGCGGAGTGGATCCGGCCCCTGTCCCTCCCCAGTCCAGACGGGGCCAGAATCTGCGGCCGGCTCGCCGATGCCGTGGAAGAGGCCATGAAGGCCATGACCAGCCTCGACCCCGCGGACTGCGACGCCGCCGACCGCCACGGCCAAGCAGGCGTCTCGAATCGGCACGCCAGTGCCTGGGCGGACTCATCCACCACGTGACCGTCATGATCCCACTGACCCCACTGACCCCACTGACCCCACGACAACGAGTCGCGCTGTTCGTCGTGGTCCACTGCGCCCAGGGCCTTCCCAAGACCCTCGCCAACGCCCGGGGAACAGTGATCGCCCGCGGGGTCTCGTACCGTGTGCGGGATCATCGGCAGCGTCATCGACAGTGACCAGGTCCCGCAGGCATGACGCGCCCAGCGGCCTGGGTCGACCGATGACTCCATCGAGCGACGTAACCGGCCCTGGCCTGCAGCGTTGTTTCGATCATGAACAAGATCATCCCCGCACTCGCTGCCGCGTTCCTCGCCGCCGGAGTCGCCCCCGCCGCAACCGCCGTCACCTCCCCGGCGGCCGAGGACACGCACCTCCAACTCACCGCCGCCCGCACCCAAGGCGAGGCCAGGGGGGTCGACTACGTCTGGCTCGACTGCCCGGTCGGCAACCGCACCGCGCACCCCTACCGCGCGGAGGCCTGCGCGGCACTCGACGAGGCCGGCGGTGACTTCGACCGCCTGCGCGGTGAGCCGGACGGCAATTGCACCGCCGATTACGCGCCCGTCACCCTGACCGCCCGCGGCACCTACCGCGGCCGCACCGTCGACTGGACCCGGACCTACGGCAACAACTGCGAGGCCACCATCAAGACAGGCCCCGTCTTCTACTTCTGATGTGGATTCCGCTCTGTAAGCGGGCATGACCTCCCGACCCTCATCTGCGAGGCGGGCCGAGCCGACTGATCGTGGGGCTCCCCGAGCCCCCGTGGCGTGCCCTTGCCATCCCTCTTGGGTAATAGTCGACATCGCACCCCCAGCCGGGGGACGCGATGGATATCGAGAAGCAAGGACCGGCGGTGGCGGGGGTCGCGCAATCGAAGGTCGTTGCGCGCCGTCGCGTCTTCGAATTGAAGGCTCTGCGCGGTGCTGCCCATAGGGCTTGGACAGCAGCAGGGGCGTGCGCTAACAGCGCCTCGTGCAGCCGGTGACGGGCACGGTCACGACCTATGACCGTACTCGCTGCGTCTTCATTGGCTCCGAGCGCACCATCAGGTCGTCTAACGAGCTCGTGCATGGCCGGGGGGCGGCGCGACGCGAGGGCTCTCGGTGGCCGGTGATCCGAGCGTGGGGAGGGCGTGGCCGAATGCCCCCCCCCCCCCCCCCCGGCCGGCGGGGCCGAAATGCCCCCCCCCCCTCCCCCCCCCCGCGGTGGGGTTGGGCCCGCGCCCCCCGCAGGGGACAC